>CAYOBS010000111.1:0-10339 GCA_964402305.1 uncultured Planctomycetaceae bacterium
CACGCCAATTTGCAGGGCTTTATTGCGGATTGCGGATTGTCTGGGCGAATATCTTCCGGGAAAGGAATCCGCAATCCGCAATCCGAAATCCGCAATGGCGACCGCGATCTCACACCACGACATCGATATCAAGACAACGTGTCGCCTCTGCCAGAAAATCAGGTCGCTCACGATTCGTGCGGGCAGGAGGATTTTTTCAGAGCCTTGCACCCGGCAGCCCGCGTTTAATAGTCATAGGCAGGCACGATGTTGTCGATGTTGTCGTGAGAGTCATAATCATGCAAGCGGTTACGGAAATGTTGAAGCTGGTTCTGGCGTCGTCGAGTCCGCATCGCCGGCAGTTGCTGGCCGAGGCGGGCTACGACTTCGAGGTTGTCGATCCTCCCATTGCGGAACCGACGGACCTCGGCCCCGCGCTGATGCCGGCGGGGCGGGCCGAGGCGCTGGCGTACTTCAAGGCCAGGAGCGTGGCGGAGTTCATGCCCCATGCGCATGTCCTTGGGGCCGATACGGTCGTTGCCGCGGCCGGGGCGTCGGGGGAGCTTTTTGGCAAGCCCGCCGACAGCATCGAGGCCGCGCGGATGCTAGGCCGCCTGTCCGGCACGCGACACCAGGTTATTACGGGCGTGGCCCTGCTGGGGCCGGGAGGCTACAGGCACATATCGTCCGACGTGACCCACGTGACCATGCGCCCGATGAGCCGGCAGGAGATCGAGGCGTACGTCGCCTCCGGCGAGTGGATCGGCAAGGCCGGGGCATACGCCATTCAGGAGTCGGCCGACAGGTTCATCGAAAAGGTCGAGGGCAGTTTTTCCAACGTGGTGGGCCTGCCGATGGAGATGGTCGGCAGGATGCTTGCCGCAGCCAGTGCCGGCCGGGGCGAATCGGACTAAGGAATGATGAATGCGACGGGCAGGACATGGCAGTCGGCGCTGGTGGTGGCGATGATGCTGACCGCGGGTTGCGAAAAGCCTCAGTCCGGGCCCCAGCCGTCCGCCACGGTTACGGTCCGAGGCCAGAGCTGGCAGGTGGAGTTGGCTACCACAGCCGACCAGCGTTACCAGGGCTTGTCGGACCGCAAGGACCTCCAGGCCGGGCGGGGAATGCTGTTCATCTACCCCCAGCCGCGGGTGCTGGACTTCTGCATGCGGTTCTGCCTGATCCCGCTGGACATCGCTTTTATCGGCCCGGACATGAGGGTGGTGCGGATGTACACAATGGAAGTCGAGCCATACGGTCGCGACACCAAACCTTACAGCAGCGAGGTGCCCGCCCAGTACGCCCTGGAGGTTCCCAAGGGGGCCTTGGCGGCCGCGGGGGTGCGGGTGGGGGACAAGGTGAAATTCTCTTCCAACATGCCTGACGCTGCTAAAGCAGAGCCAGGCCCGTGACGATGACGAGGAGGGGCAAGGTACGTACCTGCCCCGCGGTTAGCCGATCCCGTTATCTCATGGACCGCCAAGGTTGACTTCGAGAGCGAAATTACTCTGGCTGGGCAAGTCCCCGGCGCCCGCCGGCATTCGCAAGGCCGTCGCGGCCCGCTGGGATGTGGTCAATTTGCGCCCCGACGAGCCGCTGGCCGGGCAGTTGGCGGCGGTGGCGGTGGCGGTGGCGTGTCCTAACGGCGAGGCGGACGATCCACACGAGCTCGAGATGCTCCTTGCCGCCGTGGATCGGGCCTCGGCGGTGGCTGTGGTGCTTCTGCCGCCGGAGGCAAAGGCCGCCTGGGGCGCGCTGGGACGCAGGGTGGGCAAGTTCGTGCTGGCCCGCCAGGACGCCGAGCCGGGGGAGATCCTGGCCAAGCTGGACGCCGCCGCGGCGCTTCAGCCGGCCTTTCGCCATCTCCAGGCCGAACTGACCGACGCCCGCAACATCGGCGAGTCCGCCGGCGGGCAACTCAAGGAACTCGACGAGGAGATGCGTCTGGCCGCCAGGCTCCAGCGGGACTTCCTGCCCCGCAGGCTGCCGGAGGTCGCGGCGGCGAGGTTCAGCGTGCTGTACCGCCCCCTGGGGTGGGTCAGCGGCGACATCTACGACGTGGCCCGGCTTGACGAGACGCACGTCGGCTTCTACGTTGCCGACGCCGTCGGCCACGGCATGCCCGCGGCACTGCTGACCATGTTCATCAAGCGGGCATTCGAGACCAAGCGGATCGTCGGCAACACGTACGAAATCGTCCCGCCGGACGTCTCGCTCCAGCAGCTCAACGTCGCCATCTGCGAGCAGAACCTGTCGAGTTGCCAGTTCTGCACCGCCGCGTACTGCGTGCTGGACGCCTCGACGCTCCGATTGACGTACGCCCGCGCGGGCCATCCCGAGCCGATACTGATCCGCGCCGACGGTTCGGCCAACTCGCTGGCCTCGCCCGGCAGCCTGCTGGGGGTCTTCCCGGAGGAGCGGTACACAAGCGCGTCGGTGGACCTGGCACGAGGCGACCGCGTGGTGCTCTACACCGACGGCCTGGAGGACGCCCTGGCCGACCCGACGGGACGGGGCCAAAGCCTCTCCGAGCGTCTGGCCGGCCTTCGCGAGAGGCCGAGGGATGAAATGCTGCTTCAACTGGCCGCCTGGATCGACCAGCAGCCCGGCGGCACACGCGCCGCCGACGACGTCACCGTGGTTGTGCTGGATGTGGGGTGACCGCGGAAATGCTCAACGTTCAATTTTCAATGCTCAACTAATGTTTAATGAATGGGCATTAAGCCTTTTGCCTACCGCCGCGGGTCCGCTTCGATGAGGCAGCCTTGTGCCGGGCAGAAGGCCCGCACATTGGCTTGCGGCGTGCCGGCGGGCACTTCGCAGCCGGGCTGGAGGATGAAGCGCTGCCCGCCCTCGGCCAGGCATTGTCGGGCGGCCGCGGCGACTGTTTGGGGCGTGCCGGCCATCAACACGGCCACGGGGTCGAAGTTGCCGCAGAGGCACACATCCGGGCCGACGATCTTTCGGGCGGCGGCGATGGGGACCATCCAGTCCAGGTCGATGGCGTCGGCGCCGGTAGAGGCCACGTCGGCGAGGATGGCGTTGATGTTGCCGCAGATGTGCAGCTTGACCATTGCCCCGGCGTGGTGGATGCCCTCGATGAGCTTTCTCTCCCACGGCAGCACGCGGCGGCGATAAAGGTCCGGGCCAACCAGGCTGGCGGCGGCGTCGCCGATGCCGATGGTGTCCGCCCCGGAGGCGATCTGCCTGCGGGCGAACTGGAGTGCGTTTTCCGTTATCGCCTCCGCCGCGGCGGCGAACATGTCCGGATCGTCGATGAGGTCCAGCATGGCTGACTCGACGCCGCGAAGGTCGCCGTACTCGGCCAGGGGCCCCTCGACCCAGCCCAGCACGCTGTGCGTGTGCCCGACGGCGGCGGCGAGCCTGGCAACCGACTCGATCCGCTGCCGCGTCCGCGCGCAGCCGTCAAAGTCCAAAGGCCGGAGCTTGCGAAGGTCTTCCCGCGTACACAGCAGGTGGCTGCGGGGTATGCCCACGCCCTCGGGCGGGTAGTCGAACTCCATGCCGTACGCGCCGCACTCGCGCCACGGGTCGCTGATGACGCTCGCCTGATCGACGCCGAAGTCCCGCGCCATCGCCAGGTTCGCCTCGACCAGCACGTCGCCGTCGAGGTAGTAGTCGCGGTATGTCCGCCCGATATGGTGGGCCGCCCACGCCATGACGATCGGCGTGACCGGCGCGCGGTCATGCTCGCGCCCCGTCACGGCCGCGATGTAACGCTCCTTGCCGGTCATGCTCATGTAAGGTTCATCGGCATGTCGGCAGGCCGCGGGACAGTTTTCAATGGCGTCACGGTGCCGCAGCCCCGGCCCGGATGCCGGCCGCGAGGGCTGGCGGCCCCGCAATTCGGTTCATGGATTGCGGGGCAAGAGGCCCCATGAGAGTTTTGCCCAAATAGCAATGCCCATCAGCCCGTCGAAAAAGGCCATTCTTCGTAGCACGGGCATCTTGCCCGTGAGTCGCAGGGCCATCTTGGCCCTGCATTTGCCCGTTTTCACACGGGCTGGAAGCCCGTGGTACTCACGGCCAAGATGGCCGTGCTACTTCTTCAACGGGCTGCCCATGTTAGCGGCAGTAAGAAAAATGAAAATGCTATCGGGCCGTGTAGATCAGGTACACGCCGCCGGCCAGGACCAGCGCGCCGCAGACCTTCTTGAGGATGACCGCGCCCTTGGACTTCTCGTTCCAGTTCAGGTACTTCTGCACCAGCCCGGTACACGTCCCAGCCAGGACGATGACCGAGCAGTGGCCCAGGCCATAGACCGCCAGCAATGCCACGCCGTAGGCCATGCTGCTGGAGGCCAGCTTAAACGCGACGCCCAACATGGGGGCCATGTACGCGAAGGTGCAGGGGCCAAGGGCGATGCCGAAAACCAGGCCCAGGATGAACGCCGCCAGGGCGCCCTTGCGTTTCATGCCCACTTGCCCGGGACCGGACCAGGGCATGGGGATCACGTCCAGCAGGACCAGGCCCACCACGAAGAAGATGGCGGCCACGACGTAATTTCCGTACCGGCCCACGTCGCCCATCATCCTGCCGGCCGCGGCCGTGATCGCGCCGATACCCGCGATGGTGATCAGGATGCCCCCGGCGAACAGCGTCGAGATGAAGAAGGCGCGCCGCGTTGACATCCGCCCTTGCTGGTCGATAAACCCGACGATCAGCGGAATGCTGCTCAGGTGGCACGGGCTGAGCAGGACGCTGAGGATGCCCCAGACGAATGCAGCGCTCAGCGCTATCGCGGGCGTGCCTTCCACGGCGCGGGTCAAGGTTGTAAAGAGTGCTGTAAAGAGTTCCTCCATCTACTTCACTCCCATCTTCGCCATCTGCTTCTCGATTTCCTCCTGTGGGAAGAAGCCCACGTGGCGGGAAACTTCCTTGCCGTCCTTGTCGAAGAACACCTGCACGGGGATCGAGTCAATGCCATAGCGGGCGGCGAGTATCTGCTCCTGCACGACAGAGACGAACAGGACGTTCGCCTTGCCGTCGTACTTTGTCTTGAGGGCCTCCAGAATGGGGGCGAGCATGTCGCACGGCCGGCAGCCCTTGGAGCCGAAGTCCACCAGCGACGGTTTGCCGCTGGCGCGGGCCTTGTCCACCGGGTTGTCCTTGGCTGGCGCCGCCTGCTGCTTGGCCCACGCGGCCGAAACCTCGATGGCTGTGCGCTGCCCCATCGCCTTAATATGCCGGGCAATCAACTCCTGCTGCTTCTGCTGCCGCAAGTATCCGGCGATCTGGGGCTTGACCTTGTCCAGTTCCGCGCCGCCAACCGCGTCCTTATTGTTCTTGTAGAAGTCGGCTATCTCCTCGTCGCCGACCTTCACCTTCTCGGCGAGCTTGCCGAGATAGCCTTGAATGATGGCACGTTCGTTGGCGTTGGCAGCAGTCTCGCCGGCATCGGCCTTTGCCTCCTTCATAAGCAAGGCTTTCGTGGCCATCTGCTCCAGGAGGAAGAAGGCGTTCTTCTGGAGCTGGTCCTGGACCTCCTTCGGCGCTTTGGCGATCTCGTCGGCAACTTCCTTCTCCGCGATGGTCAGGTCGCCCGCCTTCAGGACCGTGCCCTTGGGCAGGTCGGCCAGCCGGGCAAGAGTCAGCCCGCTTGACGCCAGGCCAGGATAGGTGTCGTTGATAGCGGCCGGTTGCAGCGCGGCAACCGGTGCAGGAGCCGTCGCGGGCTTATCCGCAGCCCGTATGGATGCCAAGGTAAGGGCCAGGACCGCCGCCACGATGATCAATACTCTCATTGTCTTTCTCGCTTTCCTGCGCTGTTTACTGACTGGTCGCTACTTCGGGGCGCATTGGCCGATCTTGCATGCCTTCTGAATCTGCTGTGGCGTGAGCTTCATCTTGTCCGCCAGCGCCTGTTGGATGGTGATGAGCCTGCCGGTCTCCAAGGGGTTCTGCTCGACCCATTTCTTCAGGTTGTCGGCGTTGACGAAGAAGCCCTGGTGGAAGCAGCCCGCCGAGGCAAACTTGCCATCCGCCCCCTTGCGCTGGCCGAACCACGCGATGGCCGTCGCGGGCTGGATCGACGCGACGCTGCTGCCGGCGGTCTTGACGATGATCTCTTCGCCGGTCAATCGGTCCCGTTCGTGAACCTCGATGTCCTTGCCGGTTCGTGCAGCCACGCCTAACGCGCAATGGGAGCAGCAGCCCAAGGTATGCAGCCCGTCGCAGATGACCTTGGCGGAATCCTCCGGGTAGCAGGCCCGGTCGCAGAAGCCGCAGCGGTTTTCCAGTTCCTTCTCCTGCAAGGCCGTCCATGCGATCACGCTGCCGCCCGACGTTTTCAGTTCCTTGTCCGCGGCATCTCTGTCCGCAAATGCCCGCACCGTTGGCCGGGCGGTCTTGCCGTCCAGCCCGTACAGGTAGACAGCCTCCGCTGCCGGGATCAACTTGCCGCTCGCCCAGTCGGTGACGGAAACTTTCTTCTCGAACCCCGTTTTATCCTCGGTGAGGCAGGAATACATGATGAAGTAGCAGTGCGGACTGCACAGCCGCACGTCGCCTTTGTCGCTCTTGACGACCACCAGAGTCTTGGCGTCGATGTCCTTGTCGCACATGTAGCAGATGGCGTCCTTGGCCCGCGTGTCGGCCTTGGCAGCTTCCAGTCGCTCAAACGCGGGGGCACTGGCCTGTTGCGAACCCGCCACCGGAACGGCCGCAAAGCTCACCCCCAGTTCCTGCCACTTTGCCAGGATGTCTTGCTTGGAAATGAAGCCCTCGTGCCTGTCAACTTCCTTGCCGTTGGCGTCAAAGAACACCTGCGTGGGAATCAGCTTGATGCCGAACGGCTTGGCTGCGTCGGGATTCTCGTTCACGTCGATGAACTCCACCCGCATCCGGCCGGCGTATTCCTTCTTCAGTTCCTCCAGGACCGGGGCCATCATTTTGCATGGGATGCACGTGGTGGAACCCAGATCAACCAGACGAGGCAGGGCGCCAACAGCCTGTGCAGTCGGCTGCGCGGTCGGGGAAGCAGCGCCGCCTTTCTTCATCACGATCACAGTCACCACCGCAATGGCCAGCACGACAACGATGGCGATCTTTCCTATCTTGCCCATAAATGACGCACCTTTCTTGTTCCAGATGGAGCGAGCCATAAACCAGACTCCCGCAAAGGCCGGCAGGATCAACCACGGCGATATTCCGCCGCCACTGCCGCCGCCGCTTCCGCCCCCGCTACAGGGGCACTGACTGAGCATCACTTGCATCACCTTCAACTCCTATTGCCCTTTGGGCGAGACAGCGCGTTGAGGCTCCCGCTGTCCTGCCGGGGCGTCCAGGTCGACGCCCAGTTGCTTCCAATTGACCAGAATCTCGCTTTTTGAGGAGTACCCCACATGCCGGAGCAATTCCTTCCCGGATGCGGCAATGTAGATCTGGGTGGCGCAATAGGGCGCGTTGTACTCCATCTTCGCGCCCGGATTCAGCAGGGTGTCGATGACCTCCACCTCAAGCCGCCCGGCATATTGGGTCTTCAGTTCGTCGAGCCCCGGCCGCATCAGCGCACACGGGATGCAGGCGGCCGTGCCAAGCTCCACGAGCCGCGGAGTGCCCGTGGTCTGGTACACGGCGTTTGACATTTGTGCCTGCTGACAGCCGGCGCTCAGGAATAACGACAAACCCGCCACGACGATCAGTGCGCCCCCGCGGGCGCCGCGAAACAGTAACATCTTCATCTTGGGATTCCTTTCCATCCATGTTGAACCTTGTAACCGATGAACCCTTGGCGGCAACGAGCCTATTTCATTTAAGCATGCCCTTAATTGCCTCGGCGTCGGGGACCTTGCCGACGACTTTAACCACGCCGTCCACCGCCAGGGCCGGAGTCATCATCACGCCGAAGGTCATTATCTCGTTGATGTCCGCGACCTTCTCGATGGTGTATTCGATGCCCAGCGCCTTGGCGGCGGCTTCGGCGTTCTCAGCCAGCTTCTTGCACTTGGGGCAACCCGTTCCGAGGATTTGCAGCTTCTTTGTCGGCATTTCCCGCGATCTCCTACTTTGGGTCGGCGAGGATTTCCCTCGCCTTGGCCACAACTACGTTGACCTGCTCGGCGGTGCAGCGCACGCCTTTGACCTTCTCGATGCCCAGGTCCGTCACCTTGATATGCCTGTAGTTGGTGATCCCGTGGCGGTCGAAGGTCTTTTTCGCGCACTCCATGGGGCAGCCGTCGATCAGCAGATTCACATCCGCGTCGCGGGCGGTCTGGACCATGCCCTGGATGTCGCCGCCCAGGCCCGCCAGGCAGAACATAGTACCCTCGCCGGCGAACATCAGCTCGCGGGCGGCCTTGTCGGAAATCTCCGCGACGTTGGCCCCGCCCGAGCAGGCGTAGAGCAGCACGGTCTTCTTCTTGTCACTTCCGCGGCACGATGCGCTTTGTGCCTGTGCCTTGTCGCTTCCGCAGCAGTCAGCCATGTTCGTTCCCTTTCGGTTGGTTTGTTCATCCTGTCAAAGTTCAAGATGCCAGCATTCCGAAGGCCCATCCCACTATCGTGGACATTACCACTGTCAGCGCGCAGAAGACGAAGGTCTTCCGCCAGCCGACGATCTTATAGATAACCAGGATGCTTGGCAGCGAAAGGGCCGGCCCGGCCAGCAGCAGCGCCAGCGCCGGGCCCTTGCCCATTCCCAGCCGCATCAGCATCTCGACGATGGGGATCTCCGTCAGCGTGGCGAAGTACCAGATCATGCCCACGAAGGCGGCGACGAAATTGGACCAAAGGCTTTCACCGCCAACCAAGGTGGCAACATATTGCTCAGGGATAAGAGCGCCAATGAAACCGGTTACGAACACCCCGCCAAACAGCAGCGGCACGATCATCATCCCGAAGTCCCACGTCGCCTGCATCCACTGCTTGACCTCGTCGCGGTCAAACCATCGCCAGACCATGAGCAGCACCGCCAGACCCATCGCTCCCGCCAGGTACCATTTGATGCTATGCACTGTCATTGTGAAGCCTGGGACAGGCTCGGTCGCCGCGATATCGGCCCGATTGAGCCGTCTTAAATCTGTAGCCAACCGGCCGTCGGGCTGATATTCCTGAACGTCCAGCGCGTCCTGCGTAGAGTACCGCACGTTGGCATTCAGGACGGTCCCGTTCTTCAACGTGATGGTGACGTCGTTGGTGTTGTACCAATCGCTGAAGACCAGAAGCAGTATCATGCACACGAAGTACGCGGATGTTTTCCACAATGATCGGCGGCTGTGCGGCGGCTTGGGCATCTGCATCGCCAGGTCGTTTCGTTTCTTCTCCCCTCGTCGAAAGATGACGGCCATCAGCAGGCCGATGACGAAAGCAAAGGACATGGCGCCGATGGCTCGCGCAACCCCCAAATCCAGCCCCAGCACGCGGGCCGACAGGAAGATCGCCATGACGTTAATGGCCGGCCCAGAGTACAGAAAAGCGCTGGCCGGTCCCAGGCCGGCGCCCATCGTGTAGATGCCGGCGAACATCGGCAGCACGCTGCACGAACAGACGGCCAGCACCACGCCCGACACCGAGGCCACCGTGTACGCCAGCGGGCGGTTGGCCCTGGGACCCAGGTAGCGCATCACCGACGCCTGCGAAAGGAACGTTGAAATCGCTCCGGCGATGAACATGGCCGGCACCACGCAGGCCAGCGTGTGGTTGATGGCGTACCACTGAAGAAGCCTGAACGCCTCAAGTACCGCGTTGGAGACCTTGGCGTTACCCAGCGGAAGGAAATACGCCACGAGAAAGATGCCGACAAGCCATGCGAACTTCTTCCAGTCCTTCATCATCTCACCTCAAACAATCGTTCCGTCTACTTTATGAGTGCGTTACGTTTCACTCACATAGCAGCCGAAAAAGAAAACCAACCGTCCGCGTTACAGGCCGGCAAGAACCTTGCTGGCCTCTCGGGCGTTCTTGCGCAGCACGCCTTCCACGCACCTCATGAAGTTCAGCACACACGGCGTTCGCAGCGCGTACATCATTCTCAGGCCGTCCTTCCGCTGGCTGACGACGCCCGCCTTCAGCAGCACGCCAAGATGCCTGGAGACATTGGACCGCTTGGCCCCGACGTACTGGGCGATGTCGCAGACGCACTGCTCGCCGTCCTTGAGAAAGTCGATGACCGCCAGCCGGATGGGATGGCCGGCCGCCGCGATCACGTCGGCCTTCAACTTGTAAAGATGTTTGGTTTCCGCGTTCATGACATTCACCATTAAGTTACGTTATGCTCACATAGTATCGTCTGCCGGACGCAAGTGCAAGCGGAAATCGCACGGAATCGTAATGCCTCAGTTACGGGGGGGGGGAGAAAGAACCGTGAAGCATGAACAAGCTCGTTTGTAGCGGCCCCGT
>CAYOBS010000112.1:0-10336 GCA_964402305.1 uncultured Planctomycetaceae bacterium
AGGCGCCTCTGGCGTTCGTAGTGTGCCCGTAAGGGCATATTCTTCTTTGCGACTCAGGGGAACTCTGACATTCGCCTCAGGCCCGCCGCTACCGCACGAGATTCAATCTGGTTGCGTATAACGGAGCGATATGGCGGCGTGCCGGGCTTTTTGTTTCAGGGGTTCAGGGGTTCAGGGTCGGGGCCGCATGAACCGCAGGCCGACGGCGCAGGCCACGCTGTAGGCCATGCCCAGGGCGTCCATCAGCGGCGCCAGCGGATCGGCGCCGTCCTTGAACGTGCCGGCGTTGGCGGCTGCCCAATCCTGAAACGCCGCGAAAAGCTCATCGGCAAGGGCAATGCCGCGGACGTGGGCGATCATCTCGTCGCTGACGTTGCACTGGACCTCGCCGCTGAACATCCCGGCGTGGGACACTTCGTAGTCGCCCCCCGTGTGCCAATAGTACGCCGCCTCGTAGCCGCGGCAGACGGCGTAAAGGAATATGCAGTGTATCCGCCCGAACGGCAGCGACCCCACCGTCTCGTGCGCCCGGCGCGTGTGGGCCTCGATGGCCAGGAGTATGCGCTGCTGGCCGGCCAGCAGTTCGGGGGCCAATCGCGGGCAGGCGTCAACCCTCCCGGCCTCGATGGCCGCGTCAAGCACGGTCTGGGGTGCGGTCTCGGCCATCAGCTCATCTTGGTCTTCTCTTCTCAGCGCCATCTGTGTTACTCAAACTGACCGCTTTTCTAAGCCGCGGAGCGGTGACAGCGTTTAGCCGGGGGCGTAAGCCCCCGGAACAAAGCAACTTAGAATTAGAGCCCCGAAGGGGCGACAGAGCAAACATGCCGCTCGGCCAGCGGGGCGTTTTCCTGTCGCCCCTTCGGGGCTCATTTATGTAAATAACTGTGTTCCGGGGGCTTACGCCCCCGGCTAAATGCTGTCGGCCCTATCGGGCCTGAAAAAACGGTCAGTTTGTGTGTGTCAGATACCGCCGTTTTCTTTCTTCGATTGCCGTCTACCGCGTCTATGCCAGCAGCTTGCGGAAGTTGGCAAGGCACTTTTCCACGGCCTCCATTGCCTTGGCGCCGCCGCTCTCGTGCTCGATGATGAACCACTCCGTGGAGGCCGTGGTTCGGCCAAGCTGGATGACCTGCTTCCAATCCACCTTGCCTTCGCCCACCAGGCCCATGCCGGGGCCGCCGAACTCCTTGCAGTGGATCGTAAGCGCCCGGCCTGGATATTTTTTCAGCATCGCCACCGGGTCGCCGTTGCCGCCCATGCAGTTGCCGGTGTCTATCTGCATGACGACATCCTTGACGGTGTTGCCGTAGAAGATGTCCCACGGGGTCGAGCCGTCCATGGGCTTGAACTCGGCGGAGTGGTTGTGAAATCCGCAGTGCATCCCCTCGCCCTTGAGCTTGCCGGCGATCTCGTTGAACAGCCCGGCGGTCCGCTTCCAGGCCGCGGCGTCCTTTGTGTAGCCGCCGCCCATGCTCGACACGATCAGGAACTTGTTGCCGATGGTCTTGTGGAACTCGACGGTCTTCTTGAGCTGGTCGCCCAGCAGAGTTTCCAGGCCGGTATGCGTGCCGCAGCACTTGACGCCGTTATCGTCCAGCATTTTCTTGAGGGCCTGGGCGTCCCAGCCGCAGTAGCCGGCGAATTCCACGCCCTCGTAGCCCATTTTCGCGACGGCCTCGATGACCTTGGGCAGGTTCTTGCCGCCGTCCTTTCCGCATTCGCCGCGGACGGAGTAAAGTTGCAGGCCGACGGGGATCTTCCCGGCGGCCCCGGCCTCGGCCGCCCGCAGTCGAAGCCCGCCCAGCAGCAGCCCGGCCGCGCCGGCGGCGCCCGCCATCAGGATCTCCCGTCGCGTCGGCCGATGCGTGCGATTGTGCATGATTCGCTCCTTTGCCTGGCCTTCGGCTCGTTGGCCGAGGCGCATGTGATATCCGACCCTTCCGCACACGGATGCAAACTGGTAGTCGGTAGTCCCGGCGCGCCGGGATAGCCGGTAGCCGGTAGCCGGTAGCTGGCAGCCGGTAGCCGGTAGTCCCGGCGCGCCGGGGTGTCCGATCCTTCCGGGCACGGATGTAAGTGTCCCGGCAGGCCCAGTATCGTACTGAACACCGGCGCGGCCCAAACGGACCGGTCCTGGAACGAGGCTTGCCCGGAGACGAAACAACCACGCGAGGCAGGTGCCCGCGTGGTTGCCTCGTTGTGCCTGGCAGGCTACTGCTCTTCTGGTCAAGTAGGGTTGGTGGTCGGAACGACTGTGCCCGCGGCCTTCTTTGCCTCTTCGGCTGCCTTAGCCTTGGCTGCCTCTTCGGCTGCCTTAGCTTCCGCGTCGGCCTTTGCCACTTCGACCGCCTTTGCTTCCGCGTCGGCCTTCAGCTTGGCGGCATCCGCATCCGCCTTCACCTTGGCGGCCTCTTCCGCCGCCTTAGCTTCCGCGTCCGCCTTCAGCTTGGCGGCATCCGCGTCGGCCTTGACCTTGGCGGCATCGGCGTCAGTCTTCACCTTAGCGGCCTCTTCGGCCGCCTTTGCTTCCGCGTCCGCCTTCACCTTAGCGGCCTCGGCGTCCGCCTTGACCTTGGCGGCTTCGGCGTCCGCCTTGACCTTGGCGGCCTCTTCCGCCGCCTTAGCTTCCGCATCCGCCTTCAGCTTGGCGGCTGTCGCGTCCGCCTTCACCTTGGCGGCTGTCGCGGCCCTTTCAGCCTCGGTCTTCGGCGTGGTCTTCTTGTCCTCACAGCCCACAGCCAGTCCCAAAGCCAGGAACAACGCCACTACGATCTTGGTGCGAATCATGCAACGTCTCCTTCGCTATGCGCCGTGATGGGCGTTCGCTGCGCCGGCGCTGTAGCGCAGCGACCGAAGGCCGGGGCCTTCGTGCCCGAAGTGGCATGCCCCTGGCCGAACAATCATAATACGGACGAGACTTCCGGAACCCAAGAAGGATACGACAAATGCTACTCGCTCGACGCGGGGATTTCAACAATTTGTCAAGTCGCCAAGCCCGATGCCTGCTGTTGCGGCCCTATTTGCCACCTGCCGACGGCGCCGTGGCGGCCGGGGCGGCGCCCTTGAGGGTCTTGAGGAAGAAAGCCCGCACCTTTTCCGGCACGGCCGGGTCGCGGAATTGGCCGTGCCCGGCGCCCTTGACGATGTACAGCTCCGACGCGACGCCGGCCTTGGTCAGGGCCTCGTGCAGCAGTTCGGACTGATTCATCGGCACCGTCATGTCCCTGTCGCCGTGGACGATGAGGAACGGCGGGTCGTCCTTGCTGACGTAGGTGGTGGGGCTGGCCTGCTTGGCGAGGGCGGGGTTTTCGGCCACCGGCGAGCCGAGCAACTGCGACTCCGGCGAGTCGGCCGACATGTGCTGGATGGTGCTGGCCAGGCCCTTCATCGCAAGGAAGTCCGTCGGGCCGAAGAAGTCGCACACGGCCTGCACGCGGCTGCTGACGCCGACGTTGCCGCCAACGTCGCCTTCGAGATCGTTGGCATCGCCGGCGGCGCCCATGAGAGCCACCAGGTGCCCCCCGGCAGAACTGCCCCAGGCGCCGAACGCGTTGGGGTCCAGGTCGTACTTTGCCGCGCTGGCCCGAAGGAACCGCACCGCGCCCTTGCAGTCGTTGATCTGCGCGGGGAACTTCGCGGCCTGGCTGAAGCGATATGATATCGACGCCACCGCGAAGCCATCGCGCAGAAGCGCCACCGCCGGCGTGGGGTTCTTGCTGCCCGCCCGCCATGCCCCGCCGTGAACCCAGATAACCAGCGCCAGCTTAGTCCCGGCCGGGTGGTCCGGCAGGTAAAGGTCCAGCGCCAACGACCTTTCGCCGACCTTGGCATACTCGACGTCGCGCAACACCTTGACGTCGGCAGGCAGCATGGGCTGGCCCGGTCTCTTTGCGCCGTCTGCCGCCCTGGCCGGCCCGGGCCGCTGCTGTCCCGTCGCAGCCGACATCCCGGCCGCCAGCACACACGCCAGGACAATACCACCGACCCGATACGGCGTTCTTTTCGTTTTCATGTTCATGGCACAGTTCTCCCGACTGCCCAACGCACCTGCCCGCGGGCAATTGCAGGCCCGGTCCCGGCGGATTGGCGCGGTAGGCTCTTGGCCGGCGGGAGTTGAACATACCAGCGGCGATGAAACCAGCCCAAGGTCGAGGGCGGTGTGAATTGCCGGCCGGCGGTTATTCCCGCATGGAGTCCCAATGGGATGACTGAGAACACCCGGCGGCGCGCACATGGAGATCCGCGAATGAGACGGTCAATGGTTGCATGCCGGCTCGCGGCGGTTCTGTCGGCGATGTTTTTTATCCAGGCCATCCCGGCCGGCGGCGCTGAAACGCCAAAGGCGTCCGCGGAGATCGGCTCGGTCAACATGCCGGCCTCGGTGATGGGCGACCTGGTCTCCGGGGCCGTGTGCGTCGGGGCAATAACGATGGGCAGCCCCACGGTTCTTATTGGTTACCGGCCCGCGGCTAGGCTGACCAGCCAGGTCACAGGGGTAAACGCCGTCACCGGCGCGCCGCTTACTACGGCGGTCGGCCCGCCATGTTGCCCGACCGTCCTGATAGCGTAAGCCGCGCGGCAGGGGCGGAAAAGCTTTGACAGCAGCGCCGGGCCGGTTTAACTTGGCAGGATAGTGGAAGCATGGGGCGGCTCTCTGGGCCGCTTCGCTCGCTGGTGTGTTGCGCAAGTGCATGGGTCCAGTGGTCCGCGTTGACTGTAAAGGTGGTGCGTGCATGTCTGGATCGGATGTAAGAGATGCCCTGCCGGGAATCCCCGCGGAGTATGCGGCCGTGCCTGTCGCGGCAGACCAGGCCGGGCGGTCGCTGAGCATCTGCGCGCTGGTCCGCAAGAAACCCGACCCCGTGGCCGGGCACCTGGTCGTCCTGCGCGACCTTATCGACGGGCGGGTCCTGCTGGGCTGCCTGCTTGACGCCGGCGGGGTCGTCCAGGAATGGATCGAGTTGTGGATCCAGGATTCCCAGGGCCTGTCCGCCACCACGGCCGCGTGCCGCGAGGCGCTGACCAACGCCGTCCTGGACGACCGCTGGAAGAGCTGCTTTTTGGCCATGTCGCAGTCCGACCCCGCCGCGATCATCCGCACGGGCTGGGAGCAGGCCAATCCCCTGCCGACGTACGTTGATCTGTCCGCCATGTCGCCGATGCACCCGGTTGACCCGCAGTCCGGAAAGAACTGGGAACTCTGCCGCGACGATGTGCTGCTTAAGGGCAAGAAGCTGCCAACCTACAGCGGCTCGCTTCACCGCTACCTGTACATTCCGTCGCTGGCGGCCGAGTCGCCGCTGATCCCCGTGACGCCCGACGCCCCGGGCGGCGAGGGCGTGCTGTCGATCACGGAGATAACCGGCGGGCGTCGCGGCCTGCTCGCGCTCAACGCCGGCGCGGGGCTGATGATGGTCCGCCGGCACTGCCCGATCCGCCTCGAGCCGTTCATCGACCTGCTTTCCGGCGGGACGTGGGACGGCGTGTTCCACGGGCGGAGCATCCTGAACCTCGGGGCAACCGGCGAGGCGCTGAAGAACAGCAACCCGGACCTGACCGGCAGCGGCTGGCTTTTCCTTGCCCGGCACGGACAGGCCGGGCGGATCGTCGAGGCTTTGCACCTGAAGCTCCGCCTGCTCGCCGACGTGGCCCAGGCCGTGAGGCGGGTGTCGGCGGCGTCACAAAGGCCAATGCTGAACCTCTCAGCCGACAGCTTCCAGGTCCGCCTTTCGCCGCCGGGCGCGGGTCTGCCGTTCCTGTGGACGGCCCGGGCTCTGGTGTGCCATCCCGGCGAGGCTGTCGCCTTGCCGATCCGCACCTCGACGGTGCAGTACTTCCTGGCCGGCGGGCAGTCGGGAGCGTCGGTGTACAAGCCCGCCTCGGCGGGGCAGTCCACCCGCGGGCGGTGCAGCGTGCGAATACGCCAGGTGCTGCCCGAGGCCGGCGGGCAGACTATCGTCGAGGGCACGCTGGCAACCCAGGAACGCTTCGCCGCCGCGCGGTTGGACCTGGTCTGGCTGAGAATGAACCTCACCTGCGGGCGCGTCGACCTCTACGGGCAGTTGGAGCAGGCCACGGCCCTTGCGGCCGGGGAATGGCGGTTCCGCACCGTCGGGCAGAGGTTCGGCCAGGAGGCGGTGGCCTCCCTTCGTTCGGCCGAGGGCGTGCCGGTGAACGACACGCCGTTCGAGATCATCCCGCTGCTGTGTACCCCGTGTGACCTGTACTCGCTTGCGGTGCTGGCCGTCCGCTCGCTGCTGATCAACGACAAGACGACCCTCCCGGTGGCCCTTGACGAGATGCTGAGCCTGGCCCGACAGCTCGCGGCCGGGTATGACGAGGCGGTGGCCCTGCCGCAGCGGATCCGCCGGCTCTTCGAGTCCGACGGGCGGTGGGCGGAGTCCCTTGGCCCGCAGCGGCTGATCAACCAGGAGTTCACGCCGGCCGAGGCTATGGACCTTATCCCCGCGGAGGTGTGGTTCGACGTGCTTTCGGCCGTGGTTCGGCTGTTTCCGGGCATGGGTCCCGACAGCCTGGCGCGGGACTACGGCGATGCGCCGCAGGGCGGCATTCACAAGGTATTCGACCCGGTGGTCGAGGCCCTGGACGACCTGGTGCTCCGGACGCGGAGCCTTATAGTCATCGACTGGCGGTACAACCGCGAAGTTCACGCCGTCGTTCGCAAGTGCCTGGTGGGGCTTGGCGGCGAAGGATAATCGCCTGGCGCGTGCCGGGCAACCGTTACGATAAGGCCGCGGCGCCGGGGCGCCCAACGGCCTAGACAAGAGACAAGAGACAAGAGACAAGGACAAGGAGCAACTTATGAGAATCATGGCGCGAGTTCTGGTTGGTGTGGCGGCGGTCTGCCTGGCGGCCCTGGCCGGCGGATGCGACGGCTTCAACGTTCATGTCCTGCTGGACAAGAACGATCCCGGCCTGAAGGATGCAAAGGGCACCCTGAAGTCCATTGAAATCAACGTAGTGGCGGTCAACGACACCGAGTTGCCTCGATGGGAGCAGATGTCGATGAACGCCTACTGGGAGCCGGATAATATCCTCCGCAAGAGTGCGGTCAAGTATGTAATGACTTTCAGCGAAAAGGCGCCGGAGGAGTTGATGCTGAAGAAGGATAACCCGATCTGGAAGACCTGGAGGGAGCGCAAGGCCACGCAACTGCTCATATTGGCATTTCTGCCGGGCATCGCGGATCAGCCTGGCAAGGCCGACCCTCGGCGCGTCATCCTGACTCTCGACTCAAGCAAGTGGGAAAACCGCTATTGGGGCAATGACACGATCAAAATCCAGCTCGGCGCCGGCGGCCTGACGCCCCTTAGGCAACCCAACAAGTAATGAGTAATGCCGGCGGCATCATTGCGCCGGCAGACCGGTCAGAGGATCTTTTTCCATGGCGTTGTATGGCGGCTATGAGACCGTGCGGGAGCTTTATCGCAGTGGCCTGGCCTCGAGCTTTTCCGCTCACAAGGCCGGCCAGACTGCGGAGCGATACACGGTCAAGCTGTATCAGCCGCTGGTCGCCGACGACATGGCGGACCGGTTGCAGGCGGAGATCGACTGCTTTCTGGACGGCGCTGCCCTCCAGCAGAAAGTCGCCTCGTCCGGCGCGCAGAACTGGTCGGCCGTCCATGAGGTCGGCACGGTCGAGGACGGGGCGTTCTACGTCGGCGATTATCACGGCCGAAGCGTTCAGCAGCTTATCACCGGGCGCGTGAAGCTCAGCGGCGCCGGGCTTTACCAACTGACCCACGCGGTCATCCAGGGCCTCTCCGAGCTCAAGAAGGCCTGCAACCGCCCGCATGGAAACCTCAAGCCTTCCAACATCCTGCTTACCGGCAAGGGCAAGATTTCCAAGGCCCGCCCGCTGCTGAGCGACCCAGCCGGGGCGGCCAAGCTCGATCCGCAGATGGGTGACGTGGTGGATTTCCACGCCCTTGGCGAGATCATCTATCAGCTCGTCCTGCACCGCACCGGCAAGGCCATGGGAGGCTGGCCTGCGCCCGAGGGCCCGGAGTGGAGCCGCCTCGGCAAGAAGGGCGAGCAATGGCGGCAGTTGTGCAACCGGCTGCTCAACCCCAACCTCGCGCCGAACCTGCTGACCTTCGACGACCTGCTGGAAGACCTCCAGAAGCTCCGCCAGACAGAAGGCATACCCTGGTTGATCGTCGGACCCGCCGCCGCGGCGGTCTTGCTGGCAGCCGGGGCGGCGATGCTATTCTGGCCGGAGGCCCCGCCGCCGCCATGGGGCGCCAAGGAGGCTGCCCAATGGAAGTCGGTCTGCACGGACTTCGGCAACTGGGTCGAGCCGCTGCTGAGCGACCGCGAGGAAGGCCGGCTCAAATCGTGGCAGGATGATCCGTTCCTCAATTCCAACGTCCTGTCGGCGCTTAACGAGGTGGTCAAGAACGCCAATCCGCGCCGGATTGCCGGGCAGGCCTGGGGCGACGTGTTCAAGCTCGGCGACAACCCGCCCGACCAGGCCAGGAGCCGCAAGGCCATCGCGCAGACCGAGGCCGCCGCCGCCATTTACAAGGCGATGCGCGGACACCTTGCCAGCGACAAATGGCCGGCCCACGCGCAGGTGTGCAAGTTGGCCAAGGTTTTCGCGGCCCGCGGCTGGTCATCGCAGGCGGAGTACCTTCAGTCGCTCCAGCAGGCGGGTGATCGCGACCTGGCCGCGCGCGTCCATGTGATACTGAAGGTCCAGGCGGACCTCACGAAGATCGACACCCTCTGTGCGCAAGTGGACAAGCTCGTCGGCGCCGCCCAGAACTGGCAGGCAGGCGGGCTGAAGGGTCTGGACGAATACTTGGCCGGCAAGCTCCGTAGCCCGCCGGTCAGGTCAGGGGCCGACGGAATAGCCGACCTGGCCAACAGGCTTGGCGATCTCCAGGACGCCAAGGGTCCCCTGAGCAGGCTCGTGCTGTACATCCAGAGCGAGCAGGTCAAACACCTGGACATGGCCCTGATGAGGCACCGCCCGCCGTTTGCCGTACCCGGCGGCGCCGCCCTGACCGAGGACATCCTCCGCACCGGCCTGGTTACACTTGAAAGCGGCAAGTACGACGTCAAGCCCGACCCGCGAAGCCCCGCATGGAAGGCCGCGGTGTCAGATGCCCTGGCCGCGCGCCGCGGCGACCTGGCGAACCTCGACGACGCCATCGCAAAGCTGCTCAAGGGCGAAACCCCGCCCCCGGCGGACAAGCAGGCCCTCGAGGCCGCCGTCGCCAAGGTCGCCCTGCTGCGAAAGGCAGCCGAGGAAGTCCAGGCCCGCTTCGCCGACGCCGGCGGGCAGACAGCCTACAACTTCGACACGCGTGAGAAGATCGACCAGGGCATCGAGACCATCGACTCCGGCCTGAAGGACCTGGCCCGGAGCGTCGGCTCGGCCGGTATGGAGGTCGAGGAGGTCCGCAAGCATATACTCCGCACGCGGGCGGCGACGCTGGTGGAGTACCAGAAGGTTCTCCGCAGCCGTGGACGGATTTCCGCGACGGCCCTGGCGGTGATCGACGAGAAGTGGGTCGCCCAGCGCGACGCCCTTCTGAAGTCGGAAACCACCGTCGAGGGCCTGGCTGAGAAGGTTGACCGCCTGGAGAAGTTCCTCCGCGATGTCGAAGGCGCCTTCCAGAGCGAGCTTGGGGCAAAGCCCCAGCAGCGGCCTTGGAACCGGGCGCTGCTGTCCGACGACCTCGATTCCAGGCGGAAGAACGCCATCGCCAGCACCCTGTCCTACGCCGAAGACATCTGGTCCAAGGTCGTCGCGGGCCAGGCCGACGCGGGCTTCAAGGCCAAGCTGGACTATTTGGTCGCCAACTACGACAAGTGGCGGGCGGACCTGGTGGCGGCTGTCCCTGCCGTCAACCGCATCCAGGACCTTCTGGCCGAGGGGTACATGCTTGACGAGAAGCCCGCCGACGGCCTGGCGACCATCGCCGAGACATACCAGAGCGTCAAGGACAGCGTGGTCCTGGCTGATGCGGTTGCCAGCCCGTCGGCCGGGCCGATCCTGACCCGCATGACCAGGCTGGGGCAGATAGGGCAGTTGACGGCCGCGGGAGAACTGCTTGCCGCCGCGACGTCGGGCAAGCCGGGCAGTTTCGAGGCCGCCAGGGCAGCCTGGCAGCGGCTGGGCAAGCTGACGCCCGCCTGGCCCGCCGGCCAGGACGACCTCAAGCAGGAAATCGAGGTCCGCAAGAACCTCGACACGCTCTACGGCCTGCTTACCGGCGACGCGCGCAAGGGCGTCCTTCGGGCTGAGCTTGCCGGCGAGAGCCGGCGGCGTTGGCAGGATTACTTCCTCACCCGCGGCGACCCGCGC
>CAYOBS010000113.1:0-10206 GCA_964402305.1 uncultured Planctomycetaceae bacterium
CCGCAATCCGCAATCCGCAATCCGCAATTGGGTTGCGGGCGAAGCCCGCGCCAGGATCTCTGCGCGAGATACTCTTCTTCTGCTTCTCCTTTTGTTCCGTTCGCCGCCGGCGCTACTTCGCGTCCTTCTCCCCGGCCGGGATCTCGCGCAGGTAGATGTTGCGGAACCACAGCGTCGAGCCGTGATCCTGCAGCTCGATCTGGCCGGTGGGGTAGATGGGCTTATCGCGCTCCCAGTAATTCTCCATAACGGTGTTATCGACCACCTTCACGCCGTTGAGCCACACCCACACGCGGTCGCCGATCATCTTGATGCGGAAGCGGTTCCACTGATTCACCGGGTTGTCGGCGGGGACAAGCGGCTTGGAGGGGTTGGTCTTGTTGTTGTACAACCCGCCGGAACCATCGGGCCACTTGGCGGTGTCCCATATCTGCACCTGTGGCGAGCCGCGAAGGTAAATCCCGCTGTCGCCGCCGCGCTCGATCTTCCAGTCAACGTACATCTCGAAGTCGCCGTAGTCCTTGGCCGTGCAAAGGGCCTTGCCCTTGCCGTCGAAAACCAGCGCGGCGTCCTGGACCTTCCAGTGCTGGTTCATCGACTCGTCGGCCTGCTTCTGCTCGGCGGCGAGCTGCTCGGACGTCTCTTTCGCCCGCTGCTTGGGGTCCTTGACCAGCCCCTTCCAGCCGGCGAGGTCCTTGCCGTTGAACAGGGCGGTGAAGCCCGCCGGTGCGATGTTGTTCGGCCCGGCCTCGTAAGGCGGCAGGGGCTTGATGCGGAGGTTGCGGTAGTCCACGCGGTCGCCGTGGCCGAGGAACCCGATGTGCCCGATCAGGCGGTCCATGCCCGGGTGCTTGGCGATGGTCTTTGGGTCGGTGGTCTTGCGGACCTCGTCGAGGTCGGCATCGACGATTGTCACGCCGTTGAGCACGACGGCGATCTTCGTCCCGACGGCGCGGATCTCCTCGACGTTCCACTGCCCGGCGGGCTTGAGATGGCCCTTCTTGGCCGCCACGAGGTTGTAGATGCTGCCGTGCGCCTGCCACGGCTGGATGCCGGCCCACTTCGGCGCGCTATCGTCCAGGACCTGTATCTCCATGCCCGCGTAGGCGGCGTCGCCGGTCAGCGGGGCGCGGATGCCCACGCCGTTGTTGGTGCCCGGCTGGAGCAGGAACTCGAAGCGGAAGATGAAGTCGCCGAACTGCCGGGCAGTGTAGAGATTTCCGCCCTTGCCGGGCATGCAGCGGATCGCGCCGTCCCGGGCGGCGTAGCCCTTTACGTCGCCGACCCAACCGGCGAGGTCCTTGCCGTTAAAGAGGCTGATGAACCCCTCGGCGTCCGGCGCCGCCAGCGGCGACAGGGGATTGGCCGGGGGCTGGGCCTTGGCCTTATCCTGCGCCATGCCCGCGGCGGCCAGGCAACCTAGCGCGAGCAGGATGGCGGCGGTTTGTATTGGTGTCTTCATTCTTGTTCTCCTGGTTATGTCCGATGAGCGACTCTAACGCGTCTCTTGTGGCTTGAATTATCTATCCTGGGCGGCCGTCCCACGCCTTAGCGCATAGGCTTGAACAACCATCGGCGAAGGCTTGCCCTTTGGAGTGCGGCGACGAGTCCCGGCGCGCCGGGACGACCTCGCCGCTTTCGATCGCGCCTGTGCGCCGCATCCATTTACGATCGAGACGAACGGTGACGTTGCCGGCTGCTTTGGCTGGCGACTATGGGCCTCAATCGGTCCGCCGTCCAAGCCAAAGCGGCGAGGTCGGCCCGACTTCGTCGGGCCTTGTCGCCGCACTCCATAGGCTATCGCTCCTGGCAGCGTCAGCATAGTTTCTATTTGTTCTTCTCAATGTTCGCCAGATGCTTCTTCGCCTGCTCGACGACGGCGGCGTTCTTGCTTACTTCGATTACCGTCTTTAGTGCAACGACAACCTCGGGGCCTTTAAGGCCCTTGAACCCGCGCGACGGGCACGCGATCTTCACTATGGCGGCAGCGGCGCCCTCGCGGTAATCGGCATCTTGCAGATATCTCCGCGCCAGGCTGAGGGTCTCGGGACTGTGTATTTCGCCGATCACGCTGAACACCAGATCCTTCTCGGCGGGTGTCTCGGCCGCGGCCAGGGCGAAACAGAGATCGCCGGCAGCCTTTCCGGCCGGGTAGTTCTTATCCTGCCGGATGAGCCTTGCTATTCCCCGCAGCACCAGCACGCGATGGACCTTGTTTTCGGGATGGCCGATGGATTCATGGGCCAAACCCGCGAGCGGCTCGAGCGCCTCTGTGCCCTGCCAGTCGGCGAGCGCCCGCACAGCGGCGTCCTTGATGGCGGCGTCGGTCGAGTCGAGGTTCTTCATCACGGCCGAGAGGGCGTCGGCGCCGCCGATTCGCCCGGCCGCGGCCAGCAGCAGCGGGACTTGCTTGGCGTCGGCCTTGGCCAGGGCGTCCAGCACGCACTTGGCGCTATTGCCCTTGCGGCATAGCGAGACCAGGGCGCCCTGGATGGCGGCCTGCTGGCCCTCATCGGTCGCCGCGAGCATCAGTGCCAGCACGCGGTCGGTGTCGGCCGGGACCGCCACGCCAGCCAGTGCCTTGGCCGCCGCGCCGCGGACGGCGGGGTCGCTGTCGCCCAGGGCATCGAAGACGACCTTGGACTGCCCCGTCGCGCCGCGGGCGGACAGGAGGTCAAGCAGGGCGGCCTTGCCTGCCGGCGACGCATCGGGCATCGCTGCGGCCAGGGCCTCGTTGAAGCCCTCGGCCTTCAGCCCCGCCAGCACGCCGGCGGCCGAGGCGATCACGGCCTGGTCGGTGGACTTCATCCGCGCCGTCAGGGCCTTCAGCGCCTCGCCGGGCGCCAGCACGGCCGCGGCCTTCATTGCCACAGCCGAGACCGCCGGGTCCTTGTCCTCCATAGCGGCCATCACCGCAGGCGCAGCCGACTTGTCGCCGCGCATGCCCAGGACGCCGATCAAGGCCGCCTTGGCGGCGCCGGTCGCGCCGCCGGCCTTGTCGATGAGCTTCCTGGTGACCGCCTCGCCGCCGCAACGCTGAAGAAGCGGCATCGCCGCCTCGCGGACGTAGACATTCTTGCCGTCCACCGCCGCCAGCAGATCATCGGCCGCCGCATCACCGACGGCCTTGTGCAGCACGGACAGGGCCGCGCAGGCGACGTTGCCCTCGGCGGGGTCCGTGCGGGTCTTGAGCAGGCCGCGGCAGATTTTCGCGGCCGCATCCTTCTGGCCGCCCTCAGCCAGCCGGCTCGCCAGGAGCAGATAGTACTTCGTGCCCAGTGCGCGTTCGTACCTGCCGGTGCTCCCGGCCGCGGCGGCCAGGGCGTCGCTGGCCGAGGCGTCGCCGATGTTGGCCAGGGCGAACCACGCCGTGCGGCGGAGGGTCTGGTCCTTGTCGGCGGCGTACGGCAGGATTGCCTTAGCCGACGGCTTGTCGGCCAAGACGCCCAGCGCCTGGATGATAGTCGCCAGCCGCTTGCCCTGTGCCTTGGGCAGCTCGCCGCGGATAAGCTCGACGCATCGCGGCGCGGCGATGCGGGTGAGTGCCTGGGCGGCAGGGTCGCAGAGCCTCTCATCGCCCAGCAAGGCGCCAATGGCATCGGCGGCGGCGTCGGAGCCGCAGAGCTGCAACTGCTCGATGAAGAATACCTTCAGGTCCGCATCCTGTGCGGCGGCCAGGGCGTCGAGCAGGGCCTTTTCGACCTTGGCGCGGTCTGCTTCGGCCCCCGGCCCGGCCACGTAGAGCACCAGGCCATGCACGGCGTAGCGGGCCTTGGCGTCTTTTGCATCCTGCGGTGGCCCGATCAGCGAGCAGAGTTCCTTGAGGGCGTCCGGGCC
Organism: uncultured Planctomycetaceae bacterium; assembly: GCA_964402305.1. Lineage (GTDB taxonomy): Bacteria > Planctomycetota > Phycisphaerae > SM23-33 > SM23-33 > JAUWQU01. The sequence goes on from CAYOBS010000113.1 coordinate 3,838, forward strand.
GAGCCTCAGAATCTCATCCAGCAGCGGCTGGCCCGCGGCGACGTCTACGGCGGGCATCTTGGCGACGATGTCCGCGACCTTGCTGTCAGCCGCGCCCACCGGCGCGGCGGCAATCGCCATTGCCATGGCCCAGAAGGCAAGCGCCGTCGCCAACATTCGCGCTATACTCGCCTGCCTTGGATACCAGGGGCCCATGCGATCTTCTGATTCATTCATTGGGATTCTCATTCCATGCTCGCTGAAGCGAGCAAGCCTCAACAGACTTTTGCCGGATTCCCTGTTCCGCCGTTTGCTTTTTCCGGGTTACGCTTTTCGCTGTTCCCGGTTCCGGGTTCCGTGTTCCTGGTTCCTGGTTCCAGGTTCCGCTTTTTGGGTGTTTCCCGGCTACCGCCTTCTGCCTTACGCCTTCTGCCTTCCGCCTTCTGCCTTTTCCTTCACGCCAGGCGCCACGGCGCCCGCATTGGCTGGTCGGCAAGGCGGTTGGCGCCTTCATCGCCGATGAAACGCTGGGCGATGGGGTCGAACTTGAGTTTCCGGCCTGTGCGTATGGCGGCGTTCGCCAGGTGGACAAGCAGGTTGCTGCGGTTGCCGTTGACCTCGTTGAGGGCGAACTTTTTTCGTGTGCGGACCGATTCGAGGAAGTTGGTGATCATCGGTTCGGGGTCGGGCATTTGGCTGACCATGGCCGCCAGTTCCGGCGGGTTGGTCCTGAAGCCTTTGTAGAGGCTGCCCTTGGGGCCTTCGATGTACGGCTTGTCCTTGGTGTCGGTCTTTCCCCACTCGCCGGATTCCAGGATGATCCTGCATCCGTCGGCGTATGTGAGCGTAACCTGTCCCCACGGCCCGCAGGCGTCGGGGTGCGTCGGCCAGGGGGCGTAGGCCTCGATCTCGACGGGGGAGGTGTCATCCTTGCCGAGGATGTACTGCACGGGGTCGAGGTAGTGCTGGCCCATGTCGGCCAGGCCGCCGCCGTCGTAGTCCCAGTAGCCGCGGAAGCTGCCGTGCGTGCGGTGGCGAAAGTACGGCTTGTACGGCGCCGGGCCTAGCCAGCGGTCGTAGTCGAAGCCGGCCGGGACCTTCTCCGGCACGACGTTGGTCCTGCCAGACCACATGTTGACCTTCCAGTTAAAACCCGTGAACGGGCTGACGCGGACCGTCAGCGGCCAGCCGAGCAGGCCGGAGGAAACCAGCTTCTTGACGGGCTTTGCCGGCGAGCCGAAGTCGTACAGGCTGTCCTGGAAGCGGAACCACGTGTTGAGCCGAAAGACGCGCCCGTTTCGCTGGACGGCGTCGATGACCTTCCGGCCCTCGGCGATGGTGCGGGTCATGGGCTTCTCGCAGAAGACGTCGATTCCCGCCTCGGCTGCCGCGATGGAAATCAGCGCGTGCCAGTGCGGCGGGGTGGCCACGTGGGCAACGTCGATGTCGCCGCGGTCCAGGACATCGCGGAAGTCCGCGTAGCCCTTGCAATCCTTACCGCCCTGGCCTGCCATCTTAAGCCCGTTGGCAAGGTGGCCGGCGTCAACGTCGCAGACGGCCAGCAGGCGGCTTTCCCTGTCGCCGAGGACCATCTGGACGTGCCCGCTGCCCATCCCGCCAATGCCGATGACCGCGTGAGTGATAATGTCGCTCGGCGGCGTGAAGCCGGCCCCGCCCAACACGTGCCGCGGCACGATGGTAAACCCCGCGGCCACGACGGCGGCGCCCCTCAGGAACGACCGGCGTGTAATGGTCTGCTTACATCTTGGCATATCACTTGCCCTTTCATGCTGACACAGCACGGGCATCCTGCCCGTGCTGCTCGCCGCCGACGGCGACTATCATAGAACAGCAGGATAACGTCGCGGGTGTCGAAGTGGAAGAGATGCAACTTCGCCCAACGCATGTGCTCGCTGCTCGCAGACGGTGTCGTGGACGATTGCTTGACGTCGGGCGCGCGGGTAGAGTTATCCGCAAAGCCCCGAGCGGAGCGGATGACTTCCGCAAGCTTTCTGCAACCGGAACCGGGTAACATGGACAAAGAATCACTCGAACTGCTGCGTTCCTTCGGCGAGGCGGCGCTGAGCATCTTCGCCATCGTCAACCCCATCGGCGGGCTGCCGACGTTCATCGCACTCACCGAAGACGCCACCGCCCAGGAGCGGCGCCGCGTGTTCCGCCTGGCCGGGCTGACGGCCCTGGTCATGATCTGCGTGATGGCGCTCTTCGGCCGGTTCCTGCTCCAGTATGTCTTTCAGATCGAGATCCCCCAGTTCGCCTTCGCCGGCGGGCTGCTGCTGGTGGTCATCGGCATCCGCGGCGTCGTAATCGCCCCCGACCAGCGAAAGAACCTCGCCGTCGACGAAAACGAGCGGCACATGGCCCAGGTCCGCCTTGCCGTAACGCCCATCGCCTCGCCCCTGCTGGTCGGGCCCGGCAGCATCGTCAACGTCATGCTCATCGACAACCAGCAAGGCCGGCTCTTCGCGCTGGGCGCGTGCGTGGTGGCATTCGTCGGTGTGATCCTCATCCTCAACTACGCACACGTCCTCTACCGCCTCATGGGCCGCATCGGCAGCCTGGCGGTCGGCCGAATGATGCAGATCTTCATCGTCGCCATCGGAATAAAGTTCTGCTTCGGCGCACTGGCCAAGGTCTTCCCGGCGCTGGTGAAGTAGGAAAGAAGAGCGAAAGGATTCGCCATGACCAAGTCCCTCAACCGGCGGGAATTCCTGCATGTTTCGGCATCGCTGGCGGCAGGAGCGGGGGTTGCCCTGACAGTCGGGCACTGCGCGGCGGGCTCGGCCGCGACGGCGGCGGCCCGGCCGGCAAAGGGACACCTTCCCCGCCGGGTGCTGGGGCGGACCGGAGTAGAGGTGAGCATCCTCGGCCTTGGAGGCGATGGCCTGATCTCCGACAGCACCGACGAAGACGCCGTCGTCAGGTTCCTGACATCCGCGCTGGACAGCGGGATCGACTTCTTCGACGCGGCGTACCTCTATGGCAAGGATGGGCGGTGCGAGAAGAACCTTGGCCTGGTTATGGGCACCGCGCGCCGCAAGGATGTGTTCCTGGCCACCAAGACGGGCGCCCGCAAGTACGACACGGCCATGAGACAGATCGAGACCAGCCTGAAGCGTCTGCGGACCGATCGGCTGGACCTGGTACAGGTGCATCACGTCAACGACAAGGACGACCTTAAACAGTTCGCCGCCGGCAGTGGCGTGCTGACGGCGCTTCGGAAGCTTCAAGACCAGAAGGTCGTCCGCTTCATCGGCATGACGGGCCATCCTGACAGCGCCAACGTAAAGAGGGCCCTGGAGATGTACGATTGGGATACGTTCATGTGCTTCGTCAATCCGGCAAAGTTCTCGCTTCCGGCCCTGGAGCGGCAGATGCCCGCGGCCAGGAAGAAGAACATGGGGATCATCGCGATGAAGACCTTCGGCGGCAGGCCCGGCCTGCTTGTCGGCAACCAAGAGGGCCAGGCCGACGCCGCCACCCTTCTGCGATACGCCCTTGGACAGGAAATATCCGTGGCGATTCCGGGCACGGCTACGGCACGGCAGATGGAAGAGAATCTCACCACGGCCCGGAACTTCAAGCCGCTATCGGCGGATGAAATCGCAGCCTTGGCCACGCGGATAAACGCCAAGGCCGATGGCTGGAAGAGATGAAGGCACGGGTGTGGACGTAATAGTTCCATATTGTAGAACTAATAGTTCTACTTTTTCTTGCCGATATTGAGGCGGTGAGCTACGATCTGCGGGATGGAACTGACACGCGATGCCATTTTGCGTCTGCTTCAGGAACTCGACCAGTGGATGGAGTTCGAAAACTGCGAGCCCGTGGATTGGGCCATCTGTGGCGGCGCAGCCATGGGACTCCAGCGGCTTCTGGATCGCCCCACGCAGGATGTCGACGTGCTGGGATGTTGGGACAGCGCGATCTTGAATATCGTCTACATCGAGCAGTTCCCTGAGAAGTTGCTGGCCTGCATCAATCGCGTGGTGGAGAACAATCCGGAGTTGACCGGCTTAGGGCAGAACTGGGTCAACCTTGGACCGTGTGCCTTGGCAAAGGCGGGGCTGCCACAAGGCTACGCCGACCGCCTGCACGTGCTGCGAGTCGGCAACAAGCTGACGCTCCACATGCTGGGGCGCCTGGATCTCATCGCCCTGAAGCTTTACGCGGCAGCGGATGACCTCGGGCCACGGCAGGAGATTCACATCGGCGACCTTAAGGCGTTGGCTCCGACGTACGACGAGTTGGATGTTGCTGTCGAATGGGTCCGCACGCGTCCGGACTTCGAGGAAAAGCGGCCGACCGTGAAGTACGCGCTGGAGAGGCTTGGCTATGGTGACGACCTTGCTTACTACGTATGAATACCGCGTCCGAGAATGGCTGTTGAACCTGCTGTACGCCCAATGGCGATCTCTGGGCATCCCGTTCAGCACCCCCCCATTACTGCGCCCGAGGGAAGCCATCGACCCCGAGGCCCTTTTCTGGTGCTCGCTTGAGTTCTTCCCCACCCAGCCCCGGCTCTGCGAACAGGTGCTCGCCTGGTTGGGCAGCAATGATCAGTCCGTGCTGCGGCCGCGCATCCGTAAGTTCGCCCGAAGTCAGGATGACCCACGCGCATTCATCTGGCAAGTTCTGGACCCGCAATGGAAAGTTGCCCCTAAGCTCCCATCTCGCCCGTGCTACGGGCAGGAATTGGCCAGCGACATCGTGGATTTTGGCAACGCCCTGGGCAGGCGGGCTCGGGAAGCGAAACTCCAGCGGCAGCAACCGGGAACACCGGAGGCCACGCCCACGACGGTGATCCTTCGTGCGCGAGACGTGGTCGGCACAGACGCGAAGCATTTTCTCCTGATCTACCTGCTGGCCACGGGAGGAGGCGCCAAACTCAAATTGGTTGCCGACTGGTCGGGGCAATCCTATCGCAACATCTCGAAGGCAGCCCAGCGGTGGGAGGCTGCAAAGATAATCACTCTCGAGCATGGCTACGCGCGGCTGCGCAATCCCGGCGTTTGGTCGACGATCTTGGACATCGACTCTCGCGGCATCGTGCTGCTGAATTGGCTGCGACTCTACGAGGCGTGCCTGAAATTGATCTGGTCACTGGCGAAAGCTGAAGCCAAGTCGCTGCCGGCCTGCGGCCCCGTCGTGACGGCGCTGCTTCGCGAGGCGCAAGAGGATGTAGCGAACAGCGTCGAAGGGCAACCACTCACGCCATCTGAAACCGTACAGGATTTCAGCAACCTCATTTCAAGCCTCCGTTGATGCTCTGCCCGAATGGTGCCAAATAGTTGGGTTCATTCAGCACATCGCGTGCGGGACAGTCAACCATTATCTGCCTTTGCCTTAACGCCGCCTTACGGCCCAACGTAGTGGAGCTTTATTTCGGCGTACTGGCCGCAGGTCATCTTGCCTTCGGGGCACCGCCCGGCGCGGATGCACTTGGGCCCGGCGCCGGCGAAGATGCTCGGAGCAACCTGCTTCGCCTGGGCAAGCATCTGCTCGGCCACGCCGCGAATCTCCCATTGGGCGCGAAGGCACAGCCGCTCCTCGAAGAAGTGCAGCAGCTCGCGGGCGTTCATGGTGATAAAGATTTTCGTCTCGCAGGCGTTGGGCAGCACGTAGCGGGCGTCCTCGTTGCCGCTCTCGCCCGAGGCGCCGAGGGCGTCGTTAAGCTTGCGGTAGCGCTGGGCGATAAGCTCCATCGTCTGGCGGAAGTACTCCACCGCGTCGACGGACTGGCCGGCGTCCCGGACCGTCTTGCCCGCCAGCCGCGGCGGCACGACGTAGTCAAACTCCGTGTGCTGAACGTACCGCTGGCTTCGCTGCGAGTAGCTTGCCAGGCGGTGGCGGACGAGTTGGTGCGTCATGGCCCGGCTGACGCCTTCGACGAGGAACGTGAAGCTCGCGTGCTCGATCGGGCTGAGGTGCCCGAGCTTCTTGAGCATGGCCACGAACTTGCCCGCGCCGTCGGGATCCTGCTGGAGGATCGCGTCGGTCTGCTCGGCGTAGCAAAGCCTGGCGGCGGCGGCGATGAGCTCCTCGGGGTCGGCGGTGTGCTGCACGAGGGTTACTCTGGCTTGGACTGGTTTCATACCCGCATGGTAGCCTGTTGCGGCCGGGGGCCGCAAGGAAATGCTCAATGCTCGAACCGCGCCTGCCAGAAGCGGTCCAGTTCCAACTGCCGCCAAAGCCAGCAGCCCAGCCAGCAGTCGCCGAAGCTTCGCGGCCGCAGCAGCTTCATCTCCGAGAGCTTGACCTGAAGGGCGTTGAGGGCGTCGGGTGGAATGGGGCGGTCGTCGGGGAACAACGCTAGTTGCGTCGTACTGCTGCCGGTGCCGTCGAAGACGTCCAATGTCTTTCGCCAGG
>CAYOBS010000114.1:0-7981 GCA_964402305.1 uncultured Planctomycetaceae bacterium
GCAATCCGCAATCCGCAATTGGGTTGCGGGCGAAGCCCGCGCCAGGCCCTCTGCGCGAGATCTTCTGTTTTTCTCTTTTTTTTCCGCCGCCGCCTCGAAGTCGCGGCTGCGGAGCACCTTTACCAGGAACTCCGTCGCGGCGGCGAGGTTGGCTTTGGCTCCGTGCGACAGCGCCTCGCGGAACTCGTTGAACTCGTATCCTCGGATGCCGAGAATATAACCTTTCGTATCCGCCCGGAAAAGCTCCCGGGCCAGCGCCATCACCGCCTCGGGCTGGCAGCCGTGGCTGGAGAACCCAAGCTCGCCCTTGGGCTCGACAGGCCGGAGGTAAAACGGTTCCGGCCCGGTCTCGGCGGCGTCAGCAAAGACGACCACCTTGTGTGCCGCCACGGCGGCGGCGTCCTCGACGATCAACTGGTAGTCGGCGTCGAGGTCAACGCCGGCAATGTCGAGTTTCTCCAGTGCCTCGACCAGCGCGGGCCCCAGGCCGTCGTCCATCCGCCCGGGGTTGCCGTAGCCGATCACCAGCACGTCGCCGGCTTCGGCGGTCATTATCTCGCCTCTTTTACCATACTATCCAGCATGTTGCCGTCGGCGTCGTAAAGCTCGATTGTCAGGGGCATCTTGCCCAGCGCGTGGGTGGCGCAGGACAGGCACGGGTCGTACGCCCTGATGGCCACCTCGACGCGGTTGAGCAGGCCCTCGGTGATCTCCGGCTTGCCCGAGAGGTACTCCTGCGCCACACCCCGGACGGCCCGGTTCATCGGCTCGTTGTTGCTGGTCGTCGAGACGATCAGGTTGCACATCGTCACCTGGTCGTTCTCGTTGACCTTGTAGTGATGGAACAGCGTGCCGCGCGGGGCCTCGACGATCCCCACGCCCTCGCCGCGGCGCTGCCCCTTGACCACCAGGTCCGTGCCCTGGAGATCCGGGTCGTTCAGCAGCGTCTGGATCTTCTCCATCGAGTGCAGCAGCTCGATCATCCGCGCCCAGTGGTAAGCCATCGTGATGTTGTTGGGCTTGCCGCCGGTGACGGCCATGAACTCCTTGCGGGCGGCCTCGGCCTCGGGCGTGTCGATGAACTTTGCGGTGTTGATGCGGGCCAGCGGGCCCACGCGGTACCAGCCCTTCTCAGGCCCGATGGACTTGATGAACGGGAACTTCATGTACGACCAGTTGCGGACCTCCTCGGCGATAACGTCGCTGTACTTCTGATTGTCGACGTTCTCGAAGATGGTCTTGCCGGCCGAGTCGATCGCGCAGAGCTTGCCGTCGTAGAGGTCCAGCGCCCCATCGTCGCGGCGGATCGACAGGTGATTGGAGTCGAACGAGCCGAAGCCCTTGAGCGAATCGAGGTGCTCGACGGTGTAGTCCTTGGCGATCTTCAGCGCCCCGCGCGACCAGGTCATCATCTGGCCGGCGTCCTTGAGCAGCCCGTCGCGCTCGGCGATCGAGAGGTTCTTGTTCATCCCGCCGGGAATCGCGCCGGTGCCGTGGATCTTCTTGCCGGCCGTCGCCTTGATGACCTCCTGCCCGAACTTGCGCATCATCACGCCCTGGACCGCCAGGGCCGGGAACTTGGCGATCACGCCGATGACGCTGCGGATGGCCACGTCGGCGTCGAAGCCGAACAGCAGGTCCGGCGAGACCAGGTGGAAGAAGTGCAGCGCGTGCGACTGCAACGTCTGGCCGTAGTGCATCAGCCTGCGCATCTTCTCGGCCGTGGCCGTGAGCTTCTCGCCGCCGACGATCCGGTCCATGGCCTTGGCGGCGGCCAGGTGATGGCTGACCGGGCAAATGCCGCAGAGCCGCTGGACGAGCACGGGGGCTTCCCAGAATGGCCTGCCCTGGATGAACCGCTCGAAGCCTCGGAACTCCACGATGTGCAGCCGGGCCTGGGTGACCTTGTTGTCCTTATCGAGAAGAATCGTGACCTTGCCGTGACCCTCGACTCGGGTTACCGGCTCGATGACGATCCGCTTTAGATTCTTCGTCGCATCCACCATTCTTCGCTCCAATTCGGATTATTCATCGCGGAGATCGCAGAGGCCGCGGAGACAAATAGACGGAACTCTTCATCTTCTCTGCGTGCTCTGCGTGCTCTGCGTTGAGTCTTTCTGCTTCTTCTTTTCAGTCGTACTTGATCAGTTCGTACGGCAACTGCACGGGCTTGTCGCTCAGCAGGGCCACCAGTGCCTCCCAGAGCGCGTCCGCGGTCGGAGGGCAGCCTGGCAGGAAGTAGTCGATCTTCACCACCTCGTGGGCGGGATAGACCTTGTTCAGCAGCAGCGGGATTTCCGGGTCGTCGGGGATCTTGCGGGCCGGGTTGTGGACGGTCGGGCCGCTGAGGTATGCCTCTTCGAGGCACTCCTTCAGCGGGATCATGTTCCGCATTGCCGGGATGCCGCCCATCGTCGCGCAGTCGCCGACGGAGATGAGGATGTCGCAGTGCTTGCGGAAGTCCTGGAGGACGTGGACGTTCTCCTCGTTGCAGCAGCCGCCCTCGATCAGCCCGACGGTGACGCGCCCGGTGAGTTTCTTTATGTCGTCGATGGGGCTTTTGTCGAAGTCCACCAGCTCGACGAGTTTGAGAATCCGCTCGTCGATGTCCAGCAGTGACATGTGGCAGCCGAAGCACCCGGCCAGGGACGTCGTCGCTACTTTAGGTTTCGCCATTGTTGCGCTTCCTCTTGCTCTTGTTCTTACTTGGCGCCCTTGCCGGCCTCGATTTCCGAGCCGATGGGCTTGTGGTCATACTTCCGCTGCCCGACCGGCGTGGCGTAGCCGACGCGCTTCCTGAACAGCGCCCCTACCGGGCAGACATCCATGGCCTTGTCGGTCGCCGCGGCGTCCGTGCCGGCAAGGAGCGCCTCGGAGTTGACGGCGAGGCGCCTTTGGGCGCCCCGGCCGATGAACTCGAAGACGCCCTTGCCGTCGATATCCCTGCTGGCGCGGATGCACCGCGCGCAGAGGATGCAGCGGTTGCGGTCGATGAAGATGTCCGGGTGCGAGGCGTCCAGTTCGCGCTTGGGGAACAGGAACGGATACCGCGGGGCCGCGATGCCGAAGCGATACGCCAGCGCCTGGAGCTCGCAGTTGCCGGACTTCTCGCAGAACATGCAGAAGTGGTTGCCTTCCACGAAGAGCATCTCGATGATGCCCTTGCGGATGTCCTGAACCTTGGGCGTCTCGTTCTCGACGATCATCCCGTCGGCCGCGGGCTGCGTGCAGGCCGACTGCGGCCGGCCGTTGACCATCACCGTGCAGACCCGGCAGCTTCCGTAGGGGCTTAGCTCCTTCAGCGCGCAGAGGCGGGGGATGTACACGCCCGCGTTGTCGGCGGCCTCGAGAATGGTCTGCCCCGCCTGGGCCTTGACCTCCACGCCGTCGATGAAAATCGTGATCTCGTTCATTGTCTTGTTCCCGTGTCTAAACTGGTTTCCGCAAGCTCTGGGCTGTCTCCAGAAAGTAGAGAGTAGAAAGTAGACCGCAGGAAAGCACTCCAAGCCATATTTGTCCGACAGTCTGTTTCTTCAACTTTCTACTTTCTCATGCTCTCCTGCTCTAGCCGCGTGCTTCGCACGCGGCTCGCCCGGTGATGGCCTCGGCCTGGCTTACGGCCGCGGCGAGGTCGAACGACCGCTGGAGGCCATCCGTCTCGGGCTTTACCAGCGCCTGGTAAAGCTCGGGGAAGTTTTTCAGCGTCGAAAGCACCGGGTTTGCCGAGGTCTGGCCCAGGCCGCACCGGCTGGCGGTCTTTACGGTCTGGCCAAGCTGTTCGAGGTACGCCATGTCCGCCGGCTCGCCAAGCCCGGCGAGGATCTTGTCCAGGCGCTCCTTCAGCAGCACGTTGCCCGCGCGGCACGGCGTGCAGTAGCCGCAGCTTTCCTCGACGAAGAACTCCATGAACTCAGCCGCAACCTTCAGCAGGTCCCTGCCCTTGCCCAGCACGATCACCGAGCCGCCGGTGGCCAGGTCGTCGTAGCAGATCGTCCGCTCGAAGTCCTTCGGCCCGACCATCTGCCCGCTTGGGCCGCCGACCTGGACCGCGATGGTGTTGGCCGCGCCGACCAGCGACAGGACCTCGCTGAGCTTGATGCCGAAGGGCACCTCGTAGACGCCTGGCTTGGCGCAGTCGCCCGACACGCTCAGCAGCTTGGTGCCCGGCGAGCCGCGCGATCCCATCTCGGCGAACCAGCCCGAGCCGTTCTCGATTATCCTGGCCACGCAGCAGAACGTCTCGACGTTGTTGACGCTCGTGGGCTTGTCCATGTAGCCGCGCTGGGCGGGGAACGGCGGGCGGTTCTTGGGGTCGCCCCGCTTGCCCTCGCAGGAGCTGATCAGGGCCGTCTCCTCGCCGCAGATGTACGCCCCGGCGCCCATCTGGATGCGGATGTCGAAATCGAAACCTTTCTTGTCGCCGGCGCCCGCGCCCAGCAGCCCGGCCTTTCGCCGGCCCGCAAGGGCGTTCTCCAGATGCGCCAGCAGGTACGCGTACTCGCCCCGCAGGTAAAGGATGCCCGTGCTAGCGCCAATGGCGTAGCCGGCGATGGTCATGCCTTCGATCAGCAGCTCGGCTCGCTCCGTGAGGATCACCCGGTCCTTGAACGTGCCGGGTTCGCCCTCGTCGGCGTTGCAGATGACGACCTTGTCCTTGCCCTCGGCCGCGCGGGTGAAGTCCCATTTCATGCCGGTCGGGAAGCCCGCCCCGCCGCGCCCGCGAAGACGCGCCGTCTTGACCTCGCGAATGACCTCCTGCGGGGTCATCGACAACGCCTTGTGCAAGGCCGCGCCGACCGTTACCGGCGCGAAGATGACGGGGCCTTCCTTGCGGATGTTATTATGCACGGCCGAGCGAATGAGGTCGCCGGCGTTGTTGCCGTCGCCGAGCTTGTGGACCAGGCTCGACGAGGCCGGCTCGTCATGGGCCTTGAGGGCCTCGACGATCCCCTTGGCGCGGTCCGGGCCGAGATAGGTCATTACCTGGCCGTTGACAAGGGCCGCCGGACCCTGGTCGCACATGCCCATGCAGGCCGTCCACTCCAGGCTGATCCGCCCGTCCGGCGTCGTCTGGCCCATGGAGATGCCCAGGGCTTCCTCGAAGCTCCTGGCCACTCGCCCGGCCCCGCTCATCATGCAAGGCACGCAATTGCTGACGCGGATGACGAACTTGCCCTTTGGCTTCTCGGACAGGAAGGAGTAGAACGTCACGACGCTCTGGACCTCCACGCGGCGGGCGCCCGCTTGCGCGGCGATCAGATCCATTGCCTTGCCGGAGACCTGGCCGAACTGTTCCTGCACGCCCCGGACAATGTCCATCAGCCGCCCGCGGTCGTTGCCGCGGGCCTGACAGATGTTCCGGACGGCCTTGTCGAGATTCTCGCTCATTACGATTCCTCGATGCTTGAATGTCTCTAATGTCTCTTCTGGTGAGCCGAAGGCTCATGTGCGACCGCAATAAAACCGATTCAGGATCGTAGGCGAACAAGTCCCTATAATCAACCCAGGGTAGCGGCCCGTCGAGCAAATCGCCTGGCTGCAACCCCGACGTTCGTCGGGCGCCGCCACTGCAACGGTCCGCCAAGTACGCCGGCGGGAAACTGTGAATACGTTCGCCGGGCCGAAGCCCGATATTGTGATTCTTTCACTAATTCCTGCCGCCCCATAATACAAAGCCCTGCCCAAAAACGGGAGAGAAAAATCCGGGGCTTTTTTTCGGGCCGGCGGAAAGGGCTGATCGCGGACGGATATGGAGCGGTCGGCTCACCCGAAAAGAGGAAAAACCGAGGACGAGGACGAGAACGAGGACGATGGCTGTCGCACATATGAGCGCCCCGCCAAACGCCGACCCGTCAACTTGAGCGGGTGGATCGCGTACCGCCCGGCAAGATGCCAGACTACGCTCCCCAGATCCCCGGTTCCGCCGTTTCTTCTCCGGGTTCCTTGTTCCAGGTTCCCGGTTCCGCCGTTGTAGCGTCCCAGGCTACCGGCTACCCCGGCGCGCCGGGACTACCGGCTACTGCTTTCTCATGTGCGAACCGCCCCGCCGGACATGGTCACGTGGATCGGCGTCTCGGTGAACATGAAGGCATCCTGGGCGCAGGCGGCGTCGGCGGACAGGTCGGCCATCATCCGGCCAACTTCGTTATGGAGGACGGATCGGGTCTCGGCCGGGTCGAACTGCCCGGCCCGAAGGACCATGCGGTAAATCCGCGTCGCCTCGGGCTTGTGGTCCCAGACGCCCGCGAGGCGCGAAAATGCCGTCGCACCGGGCGCGAAAGCCTCCAGCCGCCTCAGCAAGGTCCGCACCGCCTTGTGATTCCAGATTGCCTCCGGAATGTAGAACTCGTACTGCGTGGCCGCGTAATCGTCGTGGCTCACGCTGACGTGATAGCCTTCGCCCTGGTCCGTCATTATCGTGTGAGTAGTCTTGTTCATCGCCGGCACCGCCAATCATTCCTGCCCGGTTGCCTCGATTGTACCTTTGCCGCAGCGCTGCTTCAAGCTCGCGCCCGACAGCTCGCGGCAAGGCCGACAAGTAAGGTGTTCACCGTAGCTTATTCTTTAGCCGAGACTTGCAGGCTCTTCACTTGACGGATCGCCGATATCCCCGAGCCCGCCACGCTTGCCTTCCTGGCCTTGGGCTCTCTGGCCTTGCGGCGGCGGCGGTCAGGTCCGCGGCTTCGGAGGGTAAAGTAGCGCTTGGCCAATTGCGATTCCGTGGTATAATACGGGCGACGGAGGCGGACGGACAAGGCTTTTGCGGTTGGGTTTTGCGTTTTCTCTTGCATCCGGGCCTGCCCGCGGATTTGCTATGCCTGAACTTTGATGTTCGTATCTCCGATGCGTAGAGTGTCTGACAACCGCGAACGAGGTTCCCGCCATGCCACAGGTTGAAACCGGGTACATCCAATTGGACTGCAGCAAGCACGGGAAGGTCACGGTTACCCCTGCCGATCAGGACCGGTTCGTCATTACGATTCAGGAAGCGGTCGCGGCGTGCCGGGGCGGGAAGGAACTCTTGGAGTACCGCAGCCAGTTCGTCGATAGGCTGGTCCCGGCGCTGAAGGACTGGCTGGCATCCCACCGCAAGAAGGTCCGCACGGCATACTTGACCATCCGCGATGGCGGGCTGCTTTTTCTGGTCGTACGCAAAGAGGCGGCATGCGACGGCGAATTCACCGATGATCTTACGGAATTGGAGGCGGACATCGCCACCGATCCGCGCCTCAACTTGATCCGCATGGACGCGCTGGCTCTGCCTGACGTTTCCGACGGGAGCCTCAAGTCCTTCCTGAACCCTGTACGCATGAAGGAACTGGCGGATGCCCAGTGAGTCGGACCACCTGGCCTTGGCGGTCCACAACCAGGAGACCGTGGACTTTCTTCTGACCGGGGGGGACAGGTTCCCGGATTGGGTTGTCACCGTGGCTTTTTATAAGGCGCTCCACTTGGTGGACGCTATGCTGGACCGGCTAGAGGGGAGACACGGCGTTGACCACCGGACTCGCAGCGCCATCTTAAGAGGCAACCACCGTTATCTGAACGTGCTCAAGCACTACAACGCGCTCAAGGAAGCGTCCGTAGTCGCTAGATACCTGTCCGACCAGCGGGGCCCACAATCTTACAAGACCTTCGCCGACTACTGCCCACCGCATAAGGTCAAGTCCGAATATGTGGACGGTCGGCTGAAGGAACTGCAAAAGTCTATCGACCATCTGGGCAAGAAGTGAACCAGTGTCCGCCATCCACTCGCTTCCGCCTTCAATCAGAAGGGGATACTCTCGCCATCCGGTTCGTCAGGCGGGAAGCACTCAGGCGGCGGTTCAACCGGTGTGGGTTCCTGTCGATATGGCCTCCATCCGTAGGCGATCCGGCGTTCAAGAAAGGCTTCCAGGTCGGCCCGCCGTATCCGCCGGGTGCAGATTTCGGCCCGCTCCTGCCGAAGATAAGGATACATGCACCGATGACGATGAACCGA
>CAYOBS010000114.1:8081-10186 GCA_964402305.1 uncultured Planctomycetaceae bacterium
GGAGACCTGACATGACCGCGAGAAATGCCCTCGCCGCACGCACGTTTGTCACTATCGCCGCCATCGCCGCGGGGATGCTCGGCGGATGCGATGAAGAGTTGAAGCTTCAGGCCCAGACAATCGAGCTGAACGACGCCAAGGGCGAGATCGCCAAGCTCCAGGCCGAGATAGCGGCCGAGCAGGGCAGGACAAAGCAGGCAAACGCCCAGGCCGGCATTGCGGACATCGAGGCCAAGAAGGCCCTTGCCGCCGCCGAGGCCAAGGCAGCCCAGGCGCAGAAAGACATCGAGGCCGCCCGGAAGGACCTTGACGCCGCCCGCGCGGAAAACAAGACAGCCGCCGCCACCGCCGAGGCAAGAGTCGCCGCGGCCCAGGGCGAGGGCGCCAAGGCCGCCATGGACCTCGTCAAGGCCCAGAAGGCAATGTCTGACGCCCAGGCCGAAACAAGGGCCGCCGAAAGCAAGGCGATGATCCTCCAGGCCCAACTCGACAAGCTGACCGCCCAGGCAGCCGAGCTGAACAAGAAGATCGCCGACCTCGAAAAGCAACTCGCCGATGCCAAGGCGAAGCCGGACAGCCCGCGCCCCGGCGAAGGGACCATCGTGGAGTAGCCGCGACGGGCGCCAGGACTTTCCTGCAATCGACGCTTCCTTAACCGCGCCATCGCGGTATCATTTGCCCCCGGTTTAGAGGCGCCTATCGCAACGGTTGCGCCAGGTGCGCTTCCGCGAGGATGAACATGAACAAGGTGTGGATCCTGCCGCTTCTGCTCCTTCTGCCCGGGTGCATCTTTTCGGAGCGATCATTCCCTTACGATCCGGCCACTCGCGAGGCAATCGCGCTGCCGGCCCGTCCTGACCGCCGGGCGCTGACCGCGAGGCGGTGGCTGGCCGCGGCGGCGCCGCAGTTGGCCCACCTGCTGCCCCACAACCCCAAAACGCCCATGCTGACCGACGACCTGGCGGGTCCGCGCGCCCAGGCCGCGGACGCGGTGGCCCACTTCGGCATAAAGACCGACAGCCTGGAGTCCATCTTCGTCAACTTCCTGGGCCTGACATACTCAGCCCAGGCGGTCATGACGCGGGTCGAGCCGAAGCCCGCGCCGCCGTGGGAGGGCTTCGAGGATGTGTGGATACCCGTCGCCCCCGACCTGCAAATATCGGCCCGGATTGGCTGGGCGCGCGACTCGGCCGGACGTATCGCCGACGCCGACTGCATCGTGATGGTCCCCGGCATACGCGGCGACAACAACATCCTCCGCGTCCGCGACCTGGCACTGGCCCTGAGGAGCGAGGGCTTTCACGTGCTGACGGTCGAGCTCCGCGGCACGGGCCTGACCGACCGCCGCTACCCGAACTACGATTACACATGGGGCATCTACGAGACGGATGACCTGCTCCGCGTGGCCGACTGGGCCCAGGCCAAGCCGCACGTCCGCCGAACGGGCATGGTGGGCTACTCGTGGGGCGCCAACCACGCGATCCTCGCCGCCTGGGCACAGAGCCGCTCCGGCGCCGCCGAGGGCGTCGGGCCGGACCTGGCGTCGCTGCTGCGGCCGGCGCCCATCGGCCCAAAACGCTACGAGGCCGGCGTGCTGGCCTTCTCGCCGATCTGCCGCTTTGAGGAACTGATAGACAAGCTCGAAGTCGAGCAGCCGGCCTGGCTTCATCCGGCCCTGTGGGGCCTTCAGGATACCTTCCGCACCCGGATGGTCGACAAGCACCTGCCCAACCCCCGCGGCTCCGTGCGCAAGCTGCTCGAGTACATGGTTATCGGAAATAGCGCGCAGGACGCCGGCCTGCAGCCGATTGCCAATGCCCGGCAGATCGCCGCCGGCCTGGAATACGTCCGCCTGCTGCCCTACAAGAACCTGCCCGCCCACGACAGGCTCAACGGCGTATCGACGCCGCTGCTGATCGTCCACGCCGCCGACGACATGATCGCCCCGGTGCAGGACCTGGCCGACCTTCTCGCGGCGGTCCGCAATCCGAACGTTGCCGCCATCATCCTGCCAACCGGCGGGCACATCGGCTTCGCGCCCTGGGCCTCGGCGTGGTACTACAACCTGATCCTCAACTTCTTCGACCCAAAGCTCGGCCCCGCGG
>CAYOBS010000115.1:0-10136 GCA_964402305.1 uncultured Planctomycetaceae bacterium
TGTCCAACAGCTTCGGCTTCGGCGGCCACAACGCCTGCCTGCTCATCCGCAAGTTTGAGGGCTGAAACCCGGCGGGTTGACCGCGGCTTCGCCCGCGCCGTCACTTCGGCCCCGGCAGGCGGGCGTGTTCCTGCTCGCAGTAGCGGTCGGTCATGCCCGCGATGTAGTCGCACGTCACGCGGCAGAGGCCGTCGGACTCGACGCGGCGCCGGTAGCGTTCCGGCAACAGCGAAGCTTCGGCCACGAATGCGTTGAAAAGCTCGCGGATGATCCTTTGCCCGCGCCGGTCGCACCCGGCGTGCCGCTCCGACTTGTACACGTTGTTCAGCAGGAAATCCTGCATTTCCGCGACGTCCCGCGCCATCCGCGGCGAGAAGCCCACGCATCGCCGGCGGGCGTCGCGGACGTCGTCCGGGCCGCGGACGCCGAGTGAGTCGATGACGCCCACCGTCGTGTTCAGCAGGTTATCGGCCATCGCGGCCAGGACATTCTTGCACGCTCGGATTCGCTTGTGGATGGCTCTGGCGTGCGGCGCTGATTCTTCCGCGGCCCGCCATGCATGCTGCCAGAGCGCCAGGTGCTCGACCTGCTCGACGCTGATGCTCTCGGCCGCAAGGGAATCCTCCAGATCGGCGGAGGTATACGCGATCTCGTCGGCGAGGTCCACGAGTTGGCCTTCCAGCGGGGGCATGCCGGGGGCATCCAGGCCGCAAGGCAGTGGCGTGTCGTAGCGGGTCTCGTGCTTGGCAAGGCACAGGCGGACGACGCGGGTGAGGTTCAGCCCACGGAAATGCGGGTACGGGTGTTCCAGGTAGTCAACCACGCGGAGGCTCTGGCGGTTATGCTCGAATCGCCCGTGCGCGGCCATCAGGCCGTCCAGGGCAGCCTCGCCGCCGTGGCCGAAGGGCGGATGCCCGAGGTCGTGGGCCAGGGCGACGGCCTCGACGAGGTCCTCGCACAGGCCAAGGGCCCTTCCCAGCGTCCGGCCGATTTGCGCTACCTCCAGCGTGTGCGTCAGCCGGGTGCGGAAATGGTCGTTTTCGTGCGGCACATAGACCTGCGTCTTGAAGTCCAGCCGCCGAAAGGCCGAGCAGTGGACGATGCGGTCGCGGTCGCGCTGGAAGCAGGAGCGGTAAGGGTGCTCCGGCTCGGGGTACTCCCGCCCGCCGGACCGGTCCGGCCCGACGGCCCACGGCGCCAGCACGGGCGGGTGCGGCCCCGCCAGCCAATCTCTCGCGGTGGTTTGCGGCATTGTCGGTTTCGTGTTGTGCGGCTTCAAAGAACGTAGCATGGGCATCTTGCCCATGAGTCGCAGGGCCATCTTGGCCCTGCTTCGTGCTATATCACGGGCAAGATACCCGTGCTACGCCGGCCCCTTTGGCAGGCCGAGCTTGCCGGCCGCGGCAAGAATCTTGGACCGCAGGTTCGACAGCGCGTCGGGTATCACGCGGACGTCGCCGAAGACAGCCATGAAGTTCGTGTCGCCCGCCCATCGCGGCACGACGTGAATGTGCAGGTGCCCCGGCAGCCCTGCCCCCGCGCATCGGCCGAGGTTTATGCCGACGTTGAAGCCCTGGGCGCCGACGGCCTCGGCGAGAACCTTCTGGATGTCGCGCACCATCGCCATCATCTCCAGGATAGTCTCATCGTCGGTCTGCTCGAGGTCGGCGACGTGGTCATACGGCGCGATAAGGCAATGCCCGCCCGTGTAGGGGAAGCGGTTCATCACCGCAACGGCCCGCCGGCCTTGCCATATCACCAGGTCCTGCTCCCCGCGCGAGGGGTTGTCGCGGATTTCGCAAAGGAAGCAGCCGGTATCCTTGCCCAGCGACTCGATGTACTCGATCCGCCACGGCGCCCAGATGTTGGCGTGCCGCTCGCCGCCGGAATTGCCCTGAGATTCGTCCATGGCGGACAACTATACAGGCGGGGGGCCGCCTGACAAATCCGAAATCCGAAGCACGAAATCCGAAACAAATACAAAGCACTAAACTCAAAACCAGACACCCCATTGATGCACCCTCATCGCAAGTGCCTTTGACGCCCGCCGGCGTTTGGAATATTTGAATTTGAAGATTCGGATTTGTTTCGGATTTCGTGCTTCGAGATTCGGATTTGAATTCACGGCAGTTCAGCTTGTTTGTAGTCTGATGCTCGCCATGCAGACTCTAACCGAAATCCGCCAGATGCTCGAAGCCGGCGGCAGGACGGCGGCCTCTTAGAAGCCGATCTTGAAGTCTCCCGCGGCGGCGTTCATGACGCCTTCCAGGTCCCGGCGCTGCCCTGCCGAGAGGACTTCGGGCGGCTCGTATTGCGCAAGATGGCGCTCCACCTCGTCGTGAGCCCGCTGCATGAGGTCCGGGGCCACGTCGGCCCGCCCCTGCAGCTGCGTCCGGTCGATGACCGGCCCGGGAATGTAGTGTTCCTGGTGGAAGTACTCGAGCGTATGGTCGGCCATCAGGAGTGTCTTCTCGCGGAGCAGTTCGTCGAACAGGGCGTCGGCAGGGAAGTCCTCGCGCGGCTCCAGGCCCGCCACGAGCCTGCGGGTCATGTTGCAGATCTCGGCGTCGAAGACGAGCTTCTCCAACGACAGGCAGCTTTCGAAGTAATGCATCCCCGGGCCCGAGACGCTGTTGACCCCGGCCAGGCCGGCCAGGTACAACCCTCCGCCGGACTCGAAGCCCGCCTGGGCGTCGAGGGTCTTGCTGTCGCTCATGCCGATGTACGCCTGGGTGGGCAAGCCCAGGTACTTGCCCACTTCAATGTAGGCGCAGTCCATCATCTGCGCCTCCACGGCCGAGATGCTGGCCGTCATGAAACGCATGTCGAACACGCCCGGCGAGCCGCCGTAGAGGATCGGCGCGCCGCTGCGCGTGGTCTGGGAGATCACGATGCCACTGAGGGTTTCGACGGTATGCTGGATGACGCAGCCGACAAGGGAGATAGGCGAGACCAGGCCGGCCAGCGGCATGGTGATGATCTCCACGGGAATGCCCAGTTCGGCACACCTGGCGGTGTTGTCGGCCGTGGTGGTGCTCCACTTCAGCGGCGAGGTGGGGCAGCACGAGAAGATCGCGAAGGGTTTCTTGCGCAGGGCCTCGCGCGTGCCTCGCACGGCCAGGAGCATCTCGGCCATCACTTCGAAGCCGCCGATCGTGAACGCGCCGGTCACAATCGCTTTGCTGGTGGTCTTCAGCAGCGCGTACAGGCGAATGCTGTCGCCGATGGCCTTCGGCACGTCGTTGGGCACGACGGCCGTGGAGGAGTAGTCGATCGCGTCAAGCTGCTCGACGAGCTTCCCGTAGCGGAGCATGTCCTCGGTCGATACGGAACGCATCTGGCCGGTATTGGCGTCCAGTATCTTGATGGCCGCCGAGCCGGGCGTGAAGTGCAGGTTGTTGCCGGACAGATCGCAGCAACTCTCGCCGGCGATGTTCCACAGTTCGATCCGGCTCGGCACCGACCGAACCGCCGCCTCGACCACCTCGCGCGGCATCCATACGCGCTTGCCGGCGGCATCGATCCTACAGCCGGCCTCGGCAAGTCTCGACAGCAACGCCTCGTGAGGCAGCGTGACGCCTTTGATCTCCAGCAGCTTGTAGGCCTCGTCGAGGATCCGCCGGATAAGTTCATCGCTCAGGAATCTCAACCGTGGTCTCATGTTGCGGTTCGTCCCTATCCTGATACTTCTAACGTGGATTCATGCCCACGACCATTGAGGGCCTTCTCGATGATTCTACCGCGTTTCCGCCGTCTGACAAACCCTAAATCCGAAGCACGAAACCTGCCTGCCTGCCGGCAGGTTTCGTGCTTCGGGATTCGGATTTGAATTCCCGGCAGTTCGCCTTGTCTGTAGTCTGATGCTCGCAATGCAGACTCTCACCGAAATCCGCCAGATGCTCGAAGCGGCCGGCCTGTCGCCTCAGAAGGGTTTCGGCCAGTGCTTCCTGATCGATCACAACATGCTGGCCAAGCTGCTGGAGCTTGCCGAGCCGCCGGGCGGGCTGACCGTGCTGGAGGTCGGGCCCGGCACCGGCACGCTGACCGAAGAGCTCCTTGCCGCGGGGGCGGGCGTGGTGGCCTGCGAGATCGATCACGGTATGTGCCGTCTGCTGCGGCAGCGCCTCGCCGGGCGGGCGGGATTCACGCTGATCGAGGGCGACGTCCTGGCCGGCAAGCACCGGCTTGCCCCGGAGGCGCTCGATGCCCTGCCCCAGCAGACGCAACTGGTGTCAAATCTCCCGTACAGCATCGCCACGTCGCTGCTTGCCGAGTGCATGGCGGAGTCGTGGCGGCAACTCAGGCAGCCTGCCCCCGGGCGGCGGCGATTCGAGCGGATGACCTTCACCGTCCAGCGCGAGGTCGCCGACCGCCTGGCCGCTGGGTGCGGGTCGGACGCCTATGGCCCGGTAAGCGTGACGGCGGCCGTCATGGGCAGCCTGAAGCCGGGGCCGGTCGTCTCGCCGGGGTCGTTCTGGCCCCGGCCCAAGATCGAGAGCCGCATGTGCCGCTTCGACTTCGACGCCGGCAGGGCCGGCCTGCTGGAGGACGTGGGGGTCCTCCAGCGGTTGCTCGCCCACGCCTTCGGCCAGCGCCGCAAGCAGATCCGTTCCATCTGCCGGCGCAAGGGCCTGGGTTTCCCGCCGGATGCCGTGGAGGCGTCGATGGCCTCGGCTGGAATCGATCCGTCGTGCCGGCCGCAGCGCGTGGAGCCGGACGGGTTTCTGGCATTTGCCAACGCCCTGTCCCGCGCGGTACAATAGGCCATTCGGCGCCCATCGAACCGATTGCGTTGTGCCGTTTGCCGTCTAAACATAAGGGCGAATCCGCCGCGAATAACACCTTACGGCGCCGCTACGAACGCCCGCGTGGCCGCAAGTTAGCTTGCCAGGGTTGGTATGCCTGAGTAAAGTACAGGTCTGTCAAACGCACACCCAGTTAGAGGATGCATGAATGACCATCGCAGAAACGAATGACAGCCCCAACGCGGGCAAAGGCAAGGCTTTCTTCGAGCGAGCCGACCAGGTGTCCGAGACCGGCAACTGGGACTTCGCGATCGCGATGTACCTCGAGGGCATCTCTCGCGAGCCGGAGAACCTGGAACGCGGGCACAAACCTCTCCGCAAGGTGTCCATCAACCGCAAGGCCCAGGGCGGCAAGCCCGCGGGCATAATCGACCAGTTCAAGCGCCGCCCCTGCAAGGACCCTGTCCGGAACCTCGTCAACGCCGAGTACCTGCTGAGCAAGGACCCCGGCTCGGTGCAGAACATGATGCAGGTTCTCCAGGCAGCCAGGAAGTGCGATCTGATCGGCCTGGTGCATTGGATCAGCCTGATAATCCTCGAAAGCCAGCGCCAGGCCAAGAAGCCCAGCAAGCGCATACTGGTCGACCTGGTGAACGCCTTCGAGTCGGCCAAGGACTTTTCGATGTCGGTCCAGGCCTGCGACATGGCGATAAAGTTGGACCCCGACGACGGCGAGCTGCGCGACCGCATGCGCAGCCTGTCGGCCCTGTACACCATCGACAAGGGCAAGTTTGAGGAAGAGGGCGACTTCACCAAGGGCGTCGATGACCTGGAGGCGCAGCAGAAAATCCAGAAGAAGGATGCGTTGGTCAAGGACGAGGAATACCTCCTCGAGCAGATCAGGAAGTGCCGCCAGGATTATCTCGATAGCCCCCACGTGGCGGGCAAGATCAACAACGCGGTCGATGCCCTGCTGAAGATAGAAAACGAGTCGTACGAGAACGAGGCGATCGACATCCTCGCCAAGGCCCACAAAGACAGCGGCGCCTACCAGTTCAAGATGCGGATCGGCGACATTCGCATCAGGCAGATGTCGAGGCGGTTCCGCCAGATGCGCGACTCCGGCGACACGGCCGGGGCCACCGAGCAGGCCCAGCGGCAACTGGCTTTTGAACTGGACGAATACAAGGAGCGATGCGCCAACTACCCGACGGACCTGGGCTTGAAGTTCGAGCTGGGCCGGCGGCAGTTCCTTTCAGGCCAGTACGACGAGGCGATCGCCTCGCTTCAGACCGCCCAGCGAGACCCGCGGCGGGGCCTGCGGGCGCGCAGCCTCATCGGGCAGGCGTTCGTCAAGAAGGGCTGGCTCGGCATGGCCGTCGAGACCTTCGAGAAGGCCCTGGAGTTGGAAGCCACCGAGGAGTTCACCATGGAGTTGCGGTATTTCCTCGGCGACGTGCTGGAGAACATGGGACAGCTCGAGCGGGCTCAGGAGCAGTTCTCCATCGTTGCCCAGCTCGACTACAACTACCGCGACGTCCGCCAGCGGATCGAAAACATCCGCACCCGGCTAAGCGAGCCGAAAGCCGAGGACGCAAAATAGCCCTTGAAAATAGACCTTGTGTTTCCCGCCGCGGCCCGTATAATACCGCGCTTCTCGGTACCTCGAAGTAACTGAAGTCCGGCTATATATCAGGAGAAGCATTCGTGGCAAATTCGCTTTCAGCGAAAAAACGCGTTCGTCAGAACGCCAGGCATCGCGGGCGCAACAGGTGGCGCAAACAGCAGATGAAGGACGCCCTGCGCGGCTTCGAAGAGGCCGTCAAGGCCGGCGACAAGCCCAAGGCTGCCGAGCTGCTCAAGGTCGCCTACGAGCGGGTGGACAAGACGGCCGCCAAGGGCACCATGCACAAGAACACCGCCAACCGGCGCAAGAGCCGCATGGCCAAGGCGATGAACAAGATTTCCTAGCAGCCTGTTGAAGAAGACTGCCGCCGCACCTGGCGGCTGCCGGATTACCAGCCCACAGAATCGTCCGCCGCCTGACGGCGCGGCCACTGTGGGCTGTTTCGTGTCCATCTGGATAGTGGCACGGGCATCCCCGTCAGGGGTCCCAAGGACTTGCCCGTGAGTCGCAGGGGCGTCTCGCCCCTGCTCTGGCGGCTTCTTCCACGGGCGAGACGCCCGTGGGACGCATGGGCGAGACGCCCATGCCACCGCGGCGAAAGGCAACCTCGTGGGCGCAAGGGCAAAGGGCGGACGGTTCGTCAGCAGGGCCGGCGAAAAGCTCGACGCGGCACTGGACGCCTTCGGGCTTGATGTGTCGGCCCTCACCTGCGCCGACTTCGGCTGCAACGTCGGCGGGTTCACCGACTGCTTGCTTCGGCGCGGGGCAAGGAAGGTCTTTGCGGTCGATACCGGCTATGGGACCTTGGCCTGGTCGCTGCGGCAGGATCCCCGCGTGACAGTCATGGAGCGGACCAACGCCCTGCGATGCCCCGTGCCCGAGTCGGTGGACCTCGTGGTCGTCGACGTTGCCTGGACGCCGCAAACGCTGATAATCCCCGCCGCGGCCCGTTGGCTGGCGCCCGGCGGGAAAATCGTCTCGCTGCTCAAGCCCCACTACGAAATCGCCAGCGCCGCCCGCCGCAAGCCCCACGCCCCGCTGGATGACGACCAGGCCCGGCAGGCATGCCTGGACTCATGCCGGCGCCTGGCCCAGGCCGGACTGTGCGCCCGGGCCGTCATGTGCTCGCCTCTGCGAGGCAAGGGCGGCAACCTGGAGTTCCTCCTGATGATCTGATATGATCCGTTGTTCTTAAGTCTTTTCACGGGCCGGACGGTCGGCGGTTGACCCTTTGGCACTATTGGCATAGAATCAAGCGGGTATTGAATCATCCTTTGCGGGAAACAGCGTCGATGCCCGGGAGCGTCCGGCCTGAGATTCCCCCGGCCGGAGGATTGGAAGCAGTTGTCATGAGTGAGATCAGAATCGCCATTGCAGGCGTGGGTAATTGTGCATCTTCCCTGGTGCAGGGAATCGGTTACTACGCAGAAGTGATGCGTCCCGGCCGGGGCGAAAGCGCCGACGGTGTCGTCGGCCTGGCCCATCCCCGGCTGGGCGGCTACGAGCCTGGCGACACGCGCGTCGTGGCCGCCATCGACATCGACGCCCGCAAGGTCGGCAGGTGCCTGAACGACGCGCTGCTCGCCCCGCCGAACAACACCAAGATCTTCCACGCCCTGGCTCCCGGCGGCGGGCCCAAGGTAGCCATGGGCAACGTCCTGGACGGCGTGGCCGATCACATGGCCGCCTACCCGGAGCACCGGCGATTCGTGGTTGCCGACCGCCCCAATGCCAGTGCCGCCCAGATCGAGAAACTGCTTGTCGAAAGCGGCGCCGAGATCCTCATGTGCTATCTGCCCGTCGGATCGCAGCGGGCCGTCGAGTTCTACGCCGAGTGCTGCCTGAATACCGGAGTGAGCCTGATAAACTGCATGCCGGTATTCATCGTCTCGGATGCCGCCTGGGGCGAGCGGTTCCGCCGGGCCGGCATCCCCTGCGTCGGCGACGACGTCAAGGCCCAGTTCGGCGCGACGGTCGTCCACCGCGTCCTGGCCAGGCTGATGAACGAGCGCGGCGTGAAGCTCGACGCGACCTACCAACTCAACACCGGCGGCAACACCGACTTCCTGAACATGCTCAACCAGAACCGCCTGGACTCCAAGCGGGTCAGCAAGACCCAGGCCGTGCAGAGCCAACTCGACGTGCCGCTGCCCGACGAGCAGATACACATCGGCCCGAGCGACTACGTCGCCTGGCAGAATGACAACAAGGTATGCTTCCTCCGCCTCGAGGGCCGGGGCTTCGGCGGCGTGGGGCTGAACCTCGAACTGCGGCTCAGCGTCGAGGACTCGCCCAACTCCGCGGGCGAGACCATCGACGCCATCCGCTGCTGCAAGCTCGCCCGCAGGAAGCACCTGGCAGGCCCGCTCGATGCGGTCTGCGCCTACACCATGAAGCACCCGCCCGTGCAATACACCGACTACCAGGCGCACCAGATGCTCGAACAGTTCATCGCCACGATGACCGCACCGGCCGCAGGCTCGCCCGGCACGTACGCCGCGACCGCGCCGGTCGCCGTCGAGCTGCCCGGGAAAGCCCCGGCCAGGTGAACCAGTCGGCTTCAGCCGCCTGGAAAATCGAATTCCGAAGCACGAAATCCTAAACAAATTCAAAATCCTAAACCTGCCTGCCGGCAGGCAGGTCCAAAACAAACAGGCCCCGCGGGGAACGTTTGAGCTTTTCGCCAATATTGGGTCCGGGGTATGCGTTTGGAACATTTGAATTTGATGATTTGGATTTGTTTCGGACCTGCCTTCGCTGAAGCTATGGCAGGCAGGTTTCGTGCTTCGAGATTCGGATTTTGGAACTCACGATGATTCGCAATTTATTGGATGCTCTTCACCAGCCGCCCCTAACGGCGTAGCCCACCATGATCGGACGAGCAATCGGCTTCGGGTTTTCCACTGCCCGCGACTTCGTCGCCCGCGGGCTGATCCGCGTCGCCGTCACCCCCAACATGCTCACGCTGCTGGGCGTGGCCTTCACTCTCGCGGCCGGCGCGTGCTACGCGCTGGGCGGCGGGGCCGCACGGCTCGGCTGGAGCCTCGACTCCCGCCCAGGCGCGCCCAACGCTTATCCGTTCCTGGCGGCCTGGCTGCTGGTCCTGGCCTCGGCCTGCGACATGCTCGACGGCGCCGTCGCCCGCCTGGGCAACAAGGCTACACGCTTCGGCGCCTTCCTGGACAGCACGCTCGACCGCCTGAGCGACTTCATTGTCTACGCCGGCATCGGCCTCTACTACGCCCGACAAAGCCCAGCCAACCTCACCTTCGTCCTGGCGGCGATGCTGGCGTTCTTCAACGCCTTCATGATCTCCTACACCCGGGCCCGCGCCGAGGACATCATCGGCGACTGCAAGGCAGGTTACTGGCAGCGCGGCGAGCGGTCCGCCGCAATCCTCATCGCCACCTTCTCCTACAACATCCCCGCCCTGCTGGTCCAGCAGGCACTGCTGCCCATGCTCACGGTCCTGCGGCGCATGTCCTACACCTGGATGGTCATCGGCGGCAAGACCCCCGTCCAGGACATCCGCTTGGCCCCGCTGCACATTCGCATCCGCCTGTGGCGCTGGCCGCGAATGACAGTGCCCTACGACTTCGTGACCGCCCTCAATATCGCCTGGCTGATCTTCGCGCCCGTCGGAAATATCGACCCGCTGCGGGCGGTGCTGGGGTAGTGGCGGTAGTAGCCGGTAGCCGGTAGCCGGGGGTGTCCGATAATTCAGTAGTGTTCAGGTGCCGTTTTCCGGCCCCGAAGTGGGCCGG
>CAYOBS010000116.1:0-10106 GCA_964402305.1 uncultured Planctomycetaceae bacterium
CCTGCCTGCCGGCAGGCAGGTTACCGCAGAGGCGCAGAGACACAGAGAGACGGAGGTTAGAAGAAGAGGAAGAAGAAGAAGAAGAGGATTACCGCGGAGGCGCTGAGTGAGCGACTTTCCTTTCCGGCACAGATCAAGGTTCACAACTACAAGGGCTTCTGCACCGGCCAGGCCGCTCCTTTTGAAGTGGCCCGCCAAAAGGATAACGACATATTTGGAGTGCGGCCGGCCACAAGGATAACGACATATTTGGAGTCTGCCTGCCGGTAGGCAGGTGCGGCGACAAGCCCCGAAGGGGCGCCCTCGCCGCTTTTGATAGCGCCCGTACGCCGCATTCAGGGACAGGTGGTCCGCCATCGAAAGCGGCGTGTTCGTCCCGGCGCACTGACAGCGCGCTGACACACAGTAGCCCATCCCGCTCGCTGAAGCGAGCAGGCCTCAACTGCCGGTCACGGAGCACCAGCAACGAGACAACGTGTTCTCGGTTCCGCCGTTCCGTTTTCCCGGGTTCCGGGTTACGGGTTCCCAATACCCGGTTCCGCCGTTGGTTTTCCCAGGCTACCCTGCTTCGCTGAAGCTACGCAGGGCTGCGCCGCCGCATCAGCCGGGCATATTCCCTGTCCGCGGCCTTGCGGACGCCCTGGCCCTTGCCGCTGGATCGCTCCTTCTCCAGCTTGCGGATCAGGGCCTCGATCTCCCGGCCATCGACGGGCAGGCTGACCGGCTTGTCCTTGAACCCGGCGATATACATCGCGTTGGACAGTTCGACCTGGTTGAGCGCCTCGACGCCGGGGCAGTACAGCGGCTCGCCGCGAAGCACGTGGGCGGCGAAGTTCCTGATTACCATAAGGTGCCTGCCGCCGGGGTCCTTGGGCAGCTTGACTTCCTTCCACGTGCATTCCTGCTCGCCCTTGGCGCCGAAGCTGCCCTTGGAGGTCCGTATGTGGGAGGTGATGGGCTGCTTGAGTCGGCCATGCATCAGCTTGCCGCCCTTGCACAACAGCGTGCCCTTGTCGCCGCAGACGGTGAACTGCTCAGCGCCCGGCTCATCGGCCGTCGAGGCGTAGAAATAGCCCACCTTGCCGCCGCCGTAATCGAACAGGAAGTTGGCGGTGTCCTCCACCTCGATGTCGTGCGCCCGCGTGTGGACCAGGCCGAGGAGCTTGCCGGGCATCCCGCCGATCCACTGGAACAGGTCCAGGTGGTGCGGGGCCTGGTTGATCAGCACCCCGCCGCCCTCGCCGTCCCACGTGCCGCGCCACGCGCCGCTGTCGTAATACCCCTGGCTGCGGAACCAGTTCGAGCAGATCATCTCGACGCGGAACAGTTCGCCGATTGCGCCGCCGGCGACCATCCGCTTCATCGTCCGCATGATCGACCGCGTGCGCTGGTGAAACACCACGCCCATGGCGACTTGGTTCAGGCGGCACTGCTCGACCATCACCCGTGCCCGGCCGACGCGGCTCTCCACGGGCTTCTCGCACAGCACGTGGAGCTTGCGGCGGGCCGCGTGGATCACCAGTGGGCAGTGCCAGTAATGCGGCGTGGCAACAATGACCGCGTCGATCAGCCCGCTGTCCATCAGTTCCCGCGCGTCGGTGAAATGCGGCACGTTGTGCTTCTCGCCGACTTCCTTCGCCTTGCTGGCCAGGATGTCGCACACGGCCCCGAGGGCCACATCCCTGCCGCCTTCATTGGCGCACCAATCGGCGTGCGGTCCGCCCATGTTGCCCAGACCAATCACGCCGAATCGAACCTTCTTCATCGGTGTCATCTTCTTCTCTCCGTGTTTTCCGCACTGCTAATGTTCGTTTTCTTGCTTTTCTGAAAGCTTTTTCTCTCGCGGACATCGGGTCCCTTCGGGAGGGCGCGACGGTCGCGGAGAAAAAGAGACAAAACCTGCGCCGCGGCCAGGCAAGCGGAATCAGGGCGTTGGCATGTTACCGCGCCACAAGCGACCACAGGATGTGTTTTCCCGGAAACCCCTTGATCTCCAGGCCGGTGTGGTTGAGCCAGCGAAGCAGCGCCTGGTGCGGGGCGCCTTCCTGGTCGACGTGGCTTTTGGCCTCGCTGCTCAGCCAGACCTCCGCATCCTGGGGCGCCGCCACCACGCGGGCGGCATAGTTGACCGTGGCGCCGTAGACGTCGTTTTCCTCGACTGTTACCGGCCCGACGTGTATCCCGACGCGGACCACAATCCGGTCGTCGCCGGGGTCGCAATTTACGGCCGAGGCGAAATCCAGGGCGTCGCTGGCCGCGTGAAACGCCGCCATGACCGAGTCGCCGATCGTCTTGACCACCCGCCCGCCGTAGCGGTTGACCAGTTCGCTCGCGCATCGAAAGTGCGCCCGCCGCAGCTCATCCATCGCGCGGTTGCCCAGCTTGTTGCCCAGCGCCGCCGACGAGACGATGTCCGTAAACACGATAGCCAGCGTCGCCTTCGGCGCCCCGGCCCACTGAAGCAGGCTCCCCGCGGCCAACGGCGCCGGCCCGGCGGCCGAGGCCGGCCCGCCGGCGGGCTGCCCCCCTGGGGTGCCCAAGGCCGGCCCAGCCGCGGGCGGCGCCGCCGGCTTGGACGCGGGCTGATCGCCGTGCCGTTTGATCGGCCCGAACGAAAACGAAGGCGAATATCGATCATGTGGTTTTTTCATGCGCCGGCCCTTTGTCTGTGCCTTACGGAAAACTAGCCTCCGCCCGGGACGTTTGCAACATCCGTTGCCGAATCCGCTGCCGAATCCGCTGCCGAATCCGTTACCAGAAGAGGCTTTCGGGGGCCGCGGAATTCCCCTTCGCCAACGCCGACTTCTCCACTTGGGATGTGAATTGGCGCCATAGGTCCTATAAGTCCTATAAGACCTATGGTTTCGGACAACCAGGGACAGTCACGAATTTCTGCCAGATCGTATGCGAACAGGTCGTTCCAGTGGCGGATGTACAGCCGCGGAAACATGCTTGCCCAAGGCTGGAAGCATGGCGCCCGATCCATCGAATCATCGCTGACGGAGCCTTACACTTCCACGCGCCGGGCGGTGCGGATGCTTTCGGCCTCGGCCTCGACGATCTCGATGCTCTCGGCGGCGTCGGCGGCGGTGATTATGCTCGGGGCCTTGCCGGATGCGACGCACTGGGCCATGTACGCAAGCTCGTTGTGATAGCCGTCGGCGCCCTGGCAGGCGTGCGGCGTCGCCTTGCAGTCTTCGTAGATCACCAGCGGCTGCTCGCGGAGCATCACGTACTCCGCGGTCGCGCGCTCGAAGTTCACCGTGTAGTCCATGCGGAACGGGAAACCCGCCGACATGGCCCAGCTACCCTCGGCCGTAACCACCGGTCCGCCGTCGCCGTATATGTAGTGCGTGATGAGCTGGTCGACGCAGCCGGTTTTCCCGACCCGGCCAAAGCTGTGTACCGCCCCCGGCTTGCCGAATGCGAACTTGACGAAGTCCGTGTCGTGCAGGTGCAGGTCGAGTATCGCCCCGCCGGAGAGTTTGCCGTCGCCGAACCAGCCGGGCGGCACCGAGCCGACGCGGCGGAATGTCGCATCCAGAACCGCGCCGTAGCCGCCGGCCTCGATCATCCGCGCCAACCAGGCCCACTGCGGCCAGAACCGCACGCACATGGCCGGCAGGCAGAATCCCTTTGCCTTCTCGGCCGCGGCGGCGATTCGCCTCGCCTGCTTGGCCGTGCGGGCAAGCGGCTTCTCGCAGATGCAATGTTTGCCGGCCTCCAGGGCCGCAACGGCCAGGTCGGCGTGGGCGGGCGTCGGCACGCACACATCCACGATGTCCACCTCGGCCAGCGCGATAAGCTCGCGCGGGTCCGTGGTGCCGCGGATGCGCGACATGTCGAGTTGCTTGGCCGCGCCCGGCAGGTTGCTCCAACTCGTGCTCAGGTCGCCGGCGGCCCGCCTGGGGTCGGCGTCCGCCACGGCAACGACCTCGACGCCGCCGATCTCCCGCCACGCGCGGTAGTGCATCCCGCCCATCATGCCCAGCCCGATTATGCCCACGCGGATCATGTCAGCCTGCCTTTCCGATAATATCGAGGATGAATCTCTTCGCCCGCTTTATGTCCGCTATCCGCTGATCGCCCGCCTCGCGCTCGATGCTCATGTACCCGCCGAACCCGCCAGCCGCCAGCGCCGTGAAGAACGCCGCCCAGTCCACCTCGCCGGTCCCGACGGGCACTTCCGCGCCCCACTGCCCCGGTACCTTGGTGGCCGTCGCGTCCTTGATGTGAACCTGCATGACGTAAGGCATAAGCACCTTGACGGCCGCGACCGGCTCGCCCTTGGCGTAGAGGATCATGTTCGCCGGGTCGAAGTTCACGCCCACGCCGGGCTTGGCGAGGCGGTCCAGGAATCCCTTGAGTGTGTCCGCATCCTCCTGGCCGGTCTCCAAGGCCAGGCCGATGCCTTCGCCGCCGAAGACATCCGCGATCTTCACGAGCCGCCCGATGAGTTTGTCGTACGACGCGTCGGCCGGATCCTCCGGCAGGAAACCGCAGTGGAACGAGACGAGCTTCAGCTTCAACTTCGCGGCCACCTTCACGTACCGCTGGATGTTCCGCCAGTTTTCATCCCAGGTCGCATCCGGCACGACCCCGCCGGTCTTGCGGATGGTCTCCAGCGTGGTGTAGTCCTCGCCGACTGTGCCGAACATGCCCGATACGACCTTGACTCCCGCGGCCGACAGCTTCGCCCCGGCGTCGGCCCAGGCCGGCTCGCCGGCCAGCGGGCCAAGAGCCAACTGGATCTTGTCCATGCCCAACTGCCGAAGCTGGCCTATCAGGTCCGCCGGGTCCTTCGGATGAAGCGACCAACTGCAAACCGCCAGCCGCTCCGCCAGTGATAGATTCGCCATAAGTTCGTTCCTTTCCGAGCCAGCCGTCCAAGTCGATCACCGCCCTCCCCGTCGCGCCCCCACGCCCCACAGGATAGCCCCGCCCCGCCGTGAAGTCAAACCGCACGGCCGAAACAAGCATTTCGGGGACAGATACCTTTATTCCTTGGTATTTCGGGAAATACCAAGGAATAAAGGTATCTGTCCCCGAAATGCCCATCCGGCGCTATCCTTGGCTGACGCGGTCCTTGACGGCCTGGTAGCCCAAGTGCATGAGCATGTGGTCCAGCAGGACGATGGCGGTGTAGCTCTCGGCCACGGGCCAGATTCGCCCGACGATGGTCGGGTCGCGCCGCGTGATGGCGGCGAGTTGGGTGTTCTGGAGCGTGTACTTGTCGATGGTCTGCTGGGGCTTGTCTATGGTCGGCGTCGGTTTGACGGCCAGGCGGACGACTATGGGCTGGCCCGTCGACAGTCCGCCGGTTATGCCGCCGGCCTGGTTGGACAGGAAGGCGACCTTGCCGCTGTCGTTTCGCATGGCGTCGTTGGACTGGATGCCGGTCATGTCCTTGACGGCGAAGCCGGCGCCGACCTCGACGCCCTTGACCGCGCCGATGCCGAGCATTCTGCCAAGCTCGGCGTCCAACTTGCTGAAGACCGGCTCGCCGAGGCCGACGTGTACGCCGGTGGCCACCACTTCCACGACGCCGCCGGATGAGTCGCCGGTGGCGGTGATGGTGTTGGCGGCCTCGAGCATCGCCTGTGCGGCGGCCGGGTCCGGGCAGTTGATTACATTGTGTACGCCGTACTTGTCGCGGATTGCGGCGGCCGAGAGACGCGGGGCCTTGGCGCGGATTTCGTCGATCTCGCCCTCGATCCGGGCGAGGATGGCCATCTTCTCCAGGAATCGCATTTCCGGCCTGATGAGGCCCTTGACGTAGACCTCCTGGTAGAACGGGTCGGTGTCGTGGCGCATTTGCTTGTAGCGGTTGACACTGTCGAGCGCCTTGTCGTGCGGCACATCCGGCGCGCGGACGCCGGCCATCTCGCGGATGTAGCTGAACACCTCGACGCCAAGTAGCTTGAGCACTTTTCGGGCGACGTTGCCGGCGGCGACGATCGTGCAGGTGTACCGCCCGCTGAAGATGCCCGCGCCGATGGCGTCGTCGCACGGCCCGTACTTGATGAACGACGCGTACGAGGCGTGCCCCGGCCGCGGCGTGCGGTTGGTGTCCTGGTACTGCTTGATGTGGATGAAGTGCCGGTCGAGGTTCGGTATCAGGATCGTCAGCGGCGTGCCGTTGGTGCAGTTGGCGTTGCCGGCGTTTTCGACGGTGTCGGCCGCGTTCACGCCGGTGTAGATCACCGGCAGGTCCGGCTCCTTGCGGGGCGAGGACAGTTCATCGGCGCCGGGCTTGCGCAGCAGCAGATCGCCGTAGATTTCCTGCTCGCTGAGGAGCATCCCCGGCGGCACGCCCTGGAGCGTGGCCTGGAGGCCTTCCTGGTACGACCCGCCGGCGACGGTAACCTGGAACAGACGACCCAAGTGGCATCCGAACATGTTGCACCTCTTGAGAAGAAGGCAGTAAGAAGTAGATAGTAAGTAGTAGTCAGTGGGGGCAGAGCCTTAATCGCCACCGCTGCCATTAACATGTGAATACTATAAGTCCCATAAGTCCCATAGGACCTATAGGACCCATACTATTCTCCGCCGAAGCACTCGGGGGAAATCCTATCGCCGAACTTGGCCCGGGCCTGCTCCAGCCGCGCCTGCTGCTGCTGGAGGACCTCGAAGAGAACCGCGGGCGTGTTCTCCGACTGCGTGCGGTGGAACTCGGTCACGCGGCGGATCTTGGCGAGGTTTTCCGGCACGCGGATGCTGAACTGATTGACGTAATCCTCGCGGGAGTATTCCTTGCCGAGTGTTTCCGTGAACAGCCGCTTGAGGTCGGCGTAGAGCGGGATCATGCCGGTGGGGGTCTCGGCCGCCTGGGCCTGGCCATGTACGCGAAGCTCCATCCACTTGATCCACACGTGCTTGTCGCGAACGCTGTTGACGAACGCGCCCTGCTCGTCGCGTAGGAAGTAATTCACGCCGAAGACCAGCGGGCACTTGGCGAGCTTTTTGGCGAAGTCCAGGTTGTTCCGGACGTACTTGCCCAGCGGGATGGCCACGAAGTCCTGGATGCTCATCAGGTTGATCTCGAACTGGCCTTCCTTGCCGATCACGGCGAAGGTGGTCTCGGTTTCCAGCGAGGCCCCGTAGGCGACTATGCCGTGGTTCCAGTCGAAGGACTGCTGGACGGGCACGTAGCCGTAGGCGTCGCGCCCGCCGTAGACGACCGCGCTGAGCGGCACGCCGGCGGGGTTGTCCAGTTCGCTGTCGCAGTTGGCCAGGGCCTTGAGCGTCACGGCGTAGCGGGCATTCTTGTGGGCGGGGGGGATTTCCACACCGTTGGCATCCCGCTTGCCCTTGTGCCAGGCGCCCGAGAAGTTCTCGCCCTCGGCGGGAACCTCCTGGCCCATGCCGAGCCAGTAGGGCTTGGAGTCCTTGACCAGGACGTTGGAGAAGATCACCTCGCCCGGCTTTGCAAGCACATCCCAGATGGCCGGGTCGTCCTTGGCGTTGACGCCCTGGATGATGCCGAAAATGCCCGACTCGGCGTTGACGGCCATGCACCGGCCGTTGACGGCGCGGAAGTATGCGATGTCGTCGCCGACGATGCTCTCGCCGGGCAGCATTGCGGTGGAGGTCTTTCCGCAGGCGCTGGGGAACGCGCCGGCGATGTAGGTCTTCCGCCCGCCTGGCCCCGTGACGCCCATGAGGAACATGTGCTCGGCAAGCCAGCCCTCGCGGTCGGCCTTGCGGATCGCCAGGCGAAGCGCGAGCTTCTTCAGCCCCACCGTGTTGCCGGCATACTGCGTGTTGACGCTGTAGACGGTTTCGGCGGTGTGGTCGATGTATATCCGCTTCTTGTCGGACTCGACGCTGACCATTCGCTCGTCCATCTTGCCGCAGGAGTGCAGGATGGCGAAGAAGCCGCCCGCGGCGCCCATACGGGCGAAATGCCCGTAGCCGCCGCGGTAGAGCAGGTCCAGGCTGTGCGAGACGTACCACGAGTCGGTACACTCGACGCACGGCACGCTGAAGGCGGAATTGTTCGGCCCCAGCGTCAGGAATCGGACGATCATCGTCCTGCCCGCCATGGCGCCCGCTAGCAGCCCGCGGACCTCGTCCAGCCCCGCCATGCGCTCCATCTGGTTCGTCGCCTTGGAGAACGTCTCGCCCTCGGGCACCAGGTACTTGGTGACCTCGCGGTCCCGGCCCTGGTCGGCCATGCCGTCCCAATGGACGGTGTGGCCCTTGGTCGCCAGGAGCTGCTCCTCGCCCGTCTCAAGCACCTTTTTCCGCGTGAGCCGCAGGTGCTCGGGCGAGTCGTCGAGGATCATTACCTTGGCCGGGGTGCATAGCTCGATGCTGTCCAGGAGGAACGCGCTTAGGCGCTCATTGCCCAGCCGGGCCAGTCGGGCGAAGTTGTCGGCGTCCAGTCTGGTCTTCAGGATGTCCAGGGCGTTTGCGGTCATGTGTGCTTATCTGCCTCTCAAGTATGCCTTCCGGGCGTGGCCTGGTAAGCGTAGCCGGGGGATTATGCGCGAGCCCCCGGCGGCTGTCAACTGTACTTGCGGGGTGGCCCATAGATCCCATAAGTCCTATGGGTCTAATAGGACCAATGGCCGGTATTTCCTGCGCCTGAATGACGCCTCTGGCGTTTGTAGTGTGCCCACAAGGACATATGCGCCTGCTTTCATTCGCCGGCCGGCTGGGTGGCTGCCGCCGGCCTGGTCATGCCGTGCTTGTCGTAGAGGCGCTGCCAGTAGGACTTCCAGTACTTGTCGTAGTAGTCCAGGGCGGCCAGCTCGATGTGCTCGAGCTTTGCGACCTTCGGGGCGGTGGCGGGGTCGTAGCCCTTGAGGTGGTCCTTGCCGGCGCGCTGGCGCGGCGAGATGTATCGCCAATCGCTGTCGCCCAGCACCTCCTTGCAAAGCTTGGCCCCGTCCGGGTCATACTCCTTGAGTTGGGCGCGGGTGTGGATCAGGTTGTGGTCGTGGTCCATGGTGCGGTTGGTGTCGAACCAGTCCTGCGTGATCTCGGCCCAGTATTCGGAGCGGTTCAGCCCGGCGTAGCATTGCTTGGGGCCGCCGAAGACGATCAGCACCTTGTTGTCCTTGGTTACCTTGACGGCCGAGTTGGCGGGTTTGCCATCGACCAGGATGTCGCCGCCATCGAGGCACTTCTTGATCAAATCGGGCGACTCATCCGGGAACGACTTTACGATCGCCTCCAGCAGGCTGACCGGCTCGGCACTTTTCACGCGGCGGAAGCGCAGGGCGGCCAGGCCGTCGTTATAAATGCCCTTGGCCTTGACCTGTTTGAAGGCCGCCGCCACGCGGGCCTGCTGGTCCTTGTCGAAGCCGGCCCCCTGGATGACGTGGCCGAACTCGTGGATGAGGATGCTCTCAAGCTGCATGCCGCCCTCGTACTCCATCACATCCTCCTCGGCGAAGACGACGGTTGGCCTGCCTTCCGGCCAGGACAGGAACCCACGGTTGCGCCAGTTGGAGAAGTCCAGTTCCTTGCCCGTCTTGTCGCTGTGGAACTGCGGCAGGTCGCTGGTCAACTCGCTGGCGGCGATGAGGATGCACAGCACCTTGCGATCGCGGATTCGCCGGGCGACATTGGGGTCCAGGCACTTCATGACCATGTCGAACTGGTACGCGGCCTCGCGGCAGGCGAAGTCGCTCACGCGGTCAGATGTGGCGATGAAAATGCCCTGAACCCGCGCGCATTTCTTGTAGAACGCGGGATCGAGCTTGTACTGCCCGGCCTGGTCGTCGGCCAGGGGCTTGACCTGGTAATCGGTGGTGCCGTCCGCGCCGAAGGCAAAGGCGGCGACGGCCAGCATAATCACCAAGCCGGCCAAGGGTTTGCGGGCAATACCGTGTAGCTTTACGTATTCGGTCATGTTTGTTCCATTCAATCCTTATTACACGCAGCTTAGCACGGGCGGCCGGCGGAATGAACCGTTTTCTATGGAGTGCCACATGCGGGGGCCATGCCGCCGCCTAACATGTCGGTGTGCGGACAACCACGAGCCCAAAGGCACTCAATGAACTTTGTCCGATTGGTCCCGGTGTTTGTCAGCGCCGTGCTGGCGGTGGCGCACTTCTTGCGCGCGGGCAACCCGCCTCTGGTTTTCGTGTCAGCCG
>CAYOBS010000117.1:0-10042 GCA_964402305.1 uncultured Planctomycetaceae bacterium
ACCGGCGGGGATGTACAGTGCGCGAATGAAGCGTTTTGATAGGAACCTTAATCTGAATCTGCTAGGCCCGGCGCTGCTGGCCGTCGCCGCGAGTTGCACCGGTCCCGGCCGGTCCGAGCAGGGCGCGACGCCGATGAGGATCCAGTTCCAGACCAAGAGTTGGGACGCCGGCGATAACGTCGGGCGCGAGTTGACCAGCACCCATTACCGCATCTACACCACCTCCACGCAGCCGGAGATCGTCGACTACCTGCCGGGCTTCATGGAGGCGGCCCATCGTAACTACTTGGCAATAACGGGCTTGAAAGACAGGCCGGCGGGCGAGCCGATGAGCGTCTACATGATGGCCACTCGGCAGGAATGGGCCGGGCTGACGCGATCGGTCGTCGGAGGCCAGTGGGACGTCTACGCGTCTATCTCCGCCGGCGGGTACTGCTACAAAGGGGTGTGCGTCTTCTGGGACATCGGCGGGCTGACCTCGCTGTCTGTGGCATCGCACGAGGGGCTTCACCAATTCCTCAGCCACCGCGTCAAAGAGAACATGCCGATGTGGATGGAGGAGGGCCTGGCGACGCTTGCCGAAGGCTACGAAGTTGACGGCCCGACCGTCCGTTTCACGCCCGAGCGGAACATCACCCGTTTCACCGATCTGCGAAAGGCGCTGGTCAACGACTGGTGGATTCCGCTGGAGAAACTCCTGCAAATGGACGGCGGCGACGCCGTCCAACTCGGCGCGCCCGAGCGGGCCGTCGGCTATTATGGCCAGCTCTGGGCCTTGGCGGAGTTCCTGCGGACCGATCCCCACTTCGCCGCGGGCCGCCAGCGGCTGATCGCCGATGCCGACGCCGGGCGGCTCGTCGAGGCCCTTGGCCGGACCGACAGCCTCTTGGCACGCCAACTGGCGGGGACAAGGCCATACAACCGGCAGGTCGCCCTGCCGCTGTTCAAACGGTACATCTCCAATGACCTGCAAGGCTTCGAAAGCCGGTACAAAGCCTTCGCGATGAAACTGGCCAGGCTGTAAAGAAGGTCCTGGATGAACCTGTTGGAATTGATGGACCGCGGGTGGATCAAGGCCCGTCTGCGGGCCGAGACCAAGAACGACGCGATCAAGGAACTCGTCGATCTTCTGGCCGAGAACGGGGCCCTGGCGGACCCCGCGGCCGCCCTCCAGGCGGTGCTGGAACGCGAAAAGGTCCGCAGCACCGGCATCGGCCAGGGCATCGCCTTGCCGCACGGCAAGTGCCCCCACGGGCGCAAGCCCGTCATCGCCATCGGCCTGAAACCCGCCGGGCTGGACTTCGAAAGCGTGGACGCCCGTCCGGCCGACATCATCGTCCTGATGGTCAGCCCCTCCAACCAGGTCGCACAGCACATCCAGGCCCTCGCCCGGATCAGCCGGTTCCTGAGCCTCGACGACTTCCGCCGGGCCCTCCGCAAGGCAACCACCACCGATGAAATCTACGAGGCCCTCCGGCGCAAGGAGGAAGAGGAAGCCGCCGCGACGATGGAATAGGCCGGACGGCTCAAACGTCCAACAAGCGATAACCAAAGATTGCTTTCCTGACTTCACAGCGGGACCTTGGGATATGGGCCAACGCTCTAAAAGTTCCACAAAAGTTTGGCACATTTCCCGCGGGAAGCGTCCTTTACTATTGGAGGCCACTACGATAGACCGAACTGGACACCAGGACATGAAAGGGTTTAACATGGTTATCGCACTGGAAAAGCAGAAGGCCCTGTTTCGAGATGCGGCCGCTTTTGAGGAGTTCGTGCAGGTGTTTCGAGAGGCTTTCAAGGACGACGCGATGCCTCTGGTTGTTTCCGGGAATGAGTTGCTTCTTGCGGCCGTTTCTCGGGAGTCGGCACAGCAATTGCTATCTGACAGAATCCTGAAACGCCTTGCGGAATACCCCGAAATGCTCTCTGACCTCGAGAGCCGACTGGAAAGCGATGACATTGTCGATTAACGTTGCCGCCCCGGAGAGGTTCCATGAGCTATCGGATTCGCTTCCAACGCTCTGCTAAGGCGGAACTCGATCAGTGTTATCAAGCATATTCCTGCATGAAGGGATCTGTCTTGGCGTGGCTGACCGGGCGCTCCCGCCGGCTCATTACCCCCGGAAGATTTTCTCCAGCGTGGCCAATTCCAGCGACTGTTTCGGGCGAAAGCGGTCCGACCCGGCATAGGTCAGAAGGCTATGCAGGAGTTGCCGCGATTCGGCGCGGCCCGGCTGCTCGAGCAGCGCGCCGCTGCACACGAGAAGCCGGCCGTCGCCGACCGCTGCCTCGAAGGCGAGCGCCAGCTTGTGATTCCGTTCGAAGTTGTCGATGACCTGCACGAGCGGCCGGAACGTCGGCGGCGTGTCGTCGAGGATCATGGCCCGCCCGTGGCGCACGATCGGCCACCATTGCCAATCCGAATGGAAACTCGTCGGAAACTCCGCCAGGGCCGGATGGGCCGGGTCGCAGAGGATGCCGAGCGTCCCGGGCGGGTCGTATTGCTTGAACATCGGATAGCACCAGAAGTCCGACTGGAAGGCGCCCGGGAGGCTGCGCGCGAGGGCGCTTTCGGTCGGCAGCATCAGCACCCGGCCTCCGGCGGCCAGCGCCCGGCGAGCTTTCTTGTCCAGCGCGCGTGTGACTGCCACGCCGCCCCGCGGAGAGACGGACACATCCTCGGGGTAGACCCAGAAGCGGTACCGGTTGCGGGCGGCCTGGCCTTCCAGTTCGATCGTCAGCGTGTACGACGCGGGCGCGGCAAATCCCCGGAGATCGAATTCGATATTCCCGAAGGCAGTCAGGGTCCCTTGCGGCACGTCCTTGCGAGGAAGGACTCCGCTTTCCTGGACCCGGCCCTTGTCGTCCGCAACCGACCATCGCATGCACGACCCGTTGAGAGCGCCCGCTCCGTAGTGAGCCAGTTCCGCCGCGGCTCGGAAACGGCCGCCTTGCTCCCAGGCATAGCTCGCCATGCGAAGCAGCGGAACGGTCTGGCTGCAGAATTCCCTCCAGGCCTCCGGCTCGATCAGGCCTTTGGAATCCATGAAGGCGTCGAGGATGCCGACCAGCGCCGTGCCCTGGCCCGGAAAGTCCTGGAGATCGAGGAGTTGAAAACCCCCGAATCCCGGCGTACGCAGGGCGGCCTCGATATCTTCGCGGTAGCAGAGGACCGCCAGCGCGCCGGAGGCCTTGACGAACTCATCCGCCTGGTCTAGCATGCCGGACCGCTGGAGCCGCTGCCGGAAGATCTCGAAATTCCATGCCCGCAGGATCCCCGTGTATTTCGCAATTTCGTGGAAGTTCGGAAAAACCTGGTACTGGCCGATCTCATGGCCGATCACCGGCACCGGCACGTCACGGATTGCCTGGCGATAGTTGAAGTCGCTGGCCGGAGGGCGATTGTTGACGTGGCCGGTCGTGTGGACGGGAGAGGAGCCGCGGACCGCCCGGTCGCGCGTGTCGGGGTAGAAGACGCCCGCGGTATAGTGGCCGCCGGTAAGCATCGTCGTCCAGTAGTCGTCGCCCGGGGCCAGGCACGGCGTCCACAAGAAGTTGTTCGATCCCTGGGCATAGAGTGGCCGGGGATCGAACCGGCGGTACTCGGCCAGCAAGGCCGCCATGGCCGGGCGGCTTCCGGCGAGTTCGTTGCCGAGCGAGAACATCACGAAGGAGGGGTGATTGCCGTACGCCTGGAGGATGCGCCGGCCCTCCGCCAGGAGGAAACTGGCGTGGCGGACGCCCGGCGAAGCCTCACCACGCCGTTCGACGTCTCCTTCCATGTCCTTCGGGACTTCGCCCAGCGAATTCCAGTTCGGAAGTTCCGGCTGCATGTAGATGCCGACGATATCCGCGGCCGCAAGCCCCGCTTCCGGCGGGCACCACGTGTGAAAGCGGTAATGATTGATGCCGTACGATTTGGCGATCCGCAGCACGCGGACCCACTCGTCCACCGACATCGGCGCGTAGCCGGTCAGCGGAAACACGCACGCGTCGTGCTTGCCGCGAAGGAAGATCGTCTGACCGTTGATGGTGAACTGGGTGCCCTTGCGGCCAAATTCCCGCAGGCCGCAATCCGTCTCGCGAAGGTCGGTGAAAGGCTTTTCGTCCACCCCGGCTGCCAGCTCGGCGCGCAGGCGATACAGGGCGGGCGAAAACTCGTCCCAGGTCTGCGCGTCACGCCCAAGCGGAAGCATGGCTTCAACGGTGCGATCCGTCGGGCCAAACTTCACCGTGACGCCAGGCACGCCCCGGTTCTCCTGGCACGGGCAATTCCACAGTTTGGCCGACAGCGTTATCCTGCCTGCGACGTTCGAAGGCATCTTCCGATCCCGGCCCAATTCGATGACGGCGCGAATGCGTCTGCCTTCCACGTCGGGAAACGTGCGGATGTTCTCGATCCATACGGCGTCGCGAGCTCGTAGTTCGATCCGGCCGAGCAACCCGTTCCAGTTCGTCTGCGTCTGGTCGCTGAGTTGATGCGGGTCGCCGACAGGCGGGCGATCGGCGTTGTCCACACACACGGTAAGCCGGTGCCGCCCCGGCTGGAGATTCACCCCCAGGTCGAACGACTGCTCAACCGCGAGCGAATCGGCCGTGCCGACGAGCCGGTCGTCGAGCCAAACGTGCGTCGCCTTGGTGCGCTCCACGACAAACCACGCGCGCCGGGAGGCCCAGTCGGCGGGAATGTCGATGTCTCGCTGGAACCACGC
The DNA here is from genome assembly GCA_964402305.1 of uncultured Planctomycetaceae bacterium. Taxonomy (GTDB): domain Bacteria; phylum Planctomycetota; class Phycisphaerae; order SM23-33; family SM23-33; genus JAUWQU01. The sequence continues at coordinate 4,713 of CAYOBS010000117.1, forward strand.
CGGCCCGGTGTAGTTGCGGACCCGCGTGAGCCTTCCTGTCTCGCGACTGTCGTTCAGCGACCCCTTGCCGCATTCGTCGAGCGTACCCGGAAGCTGTATGCGGTCTGGAAGAGGCCGGTTGAACCATCGCTCTTTGAGGCCGACTTTCTGCGGATCGAGCTGCAACGTCCACTCGCCGGCCAGGGAGATTACCCGCTGCTGTGCTCCGTTCAAGGGGGATGAGCAGGTGTCGGCTCGAGCGGGGATTGCCGCCGACGGCATCCACCGTGCCCGCATCGGAAGATACCCCGCGCACAGGCCGGCGGCCTTGAGAAAACGGCGTCTGTTGATCTCTTGCATAGGTTCCACCAAGTTGTTCAACAGGAGCTTGCGACCTACGTTCCGGGATTCCCTGGATAGCCTCTCGCCGACGACTGTCGTCGACCTTCCTGACGATTCTATCGCCGATCGTGGGATCGGCAAGCACCGGTCTTGAACCGTTAGAGTATGGAGCCGGGGATCTTCGGGTCTCGCCCAGAATGTCCTGTCCGGCGGCGCGCAGCCGGCGAACACCCGTTCCCCCCAAGCCACCAACGCAACAGTATCGAACCGGAGCAGGGGCTGCGGAGGATTGTCAGCAGGATCCGGCCGTCAGTCCGGGAGCTTCATGATCTCGACTTTCCGGAACTCGCACGGGTGGCTTTCGGACTGAAGCGATATGCTTCCGCCGGTGAGCATCTTCGTCGCGCCGGCGGCCAGGAGCTTTTTGGCGTTGCCGTCCTTCTCGTCCAGTTGGGGGTCCGTGTAGGTCAGGACGGTCTGGCCCTCGATGATGTGCTTGACGGTGTTGCCGCGGACTTCCACCTCGATCGTCACCCACTGGTCGCCGTGGTAGGTCTTGGACTTCGAGTTCAGCACGTGCGGCGTGTAGAGCTTGCCGTCCAAAACCACGTTGGTGCCCGGCGTGCAGAGGTTGCCCGTCGTCCGTTCGCCCTCGCCCTTGCCGCCCAGCAACTGGACCTCGATGGAAACGGGGAAATCCTGATCCTTGCCCATGGTCTGGGGCGTCTGCCCGTGGATCATGATGCCGCTGTTGCGGAAGGCCCAGCCGGCGCCGTCGGGCATCTGCTGGCCGACAAAACGGTATTCCACGCGGAGGATGTAGTTCCGGAACGGCTCCTTGTAGAACAGGTGCCCGAAACGGCCGTTGAACTTGCCCCCGTACTGGTCGTAGGCGACCTTGATCACGCCGTCCTCGACGCGGAAGGTGTTGCCGAAGTTCTCCCCGGCCGGGTAGCCCTTGATCTTGGGCACCCAATCGGCGAGGTCCTTTCCGTTGAACAGTTGAATCCACTGCTGGCTGTTGGGGTCGCTGTTGGCATCAGCGGAAAAGGCGATGGCGGGGGTGAATACCGCGACGGCCGCGATTGCGGCAAAGGTCGTCAGGCTTCGCATGGCTTTCCTTTCGTTCTCAGGCCCGAAGGGCCGACAGCTTTTGGCCGGGGGCGCAAGCCCCCGGTGGGCGCCATATAGTATAAAAGCCCCGAAGGGGCGACAGAGTTTCGGTAAGCTCTGCCGCCCCCTTGGGGCTCGTGTGTGAAGAAGCTCGGTTCCGGGGGTTCCTTTCAGTCACCCCCGGCCAAACGCTGCCGGCCCTTCGGGCCTTCCTGCCGCAGGCAAGCCTGCATACAGATCATCCTTGAGTCATAAGACAACCGATCCTCTGTCCTTCTCGATGATTGTCGAAAGGGCTATCGCACAACTTTGAGGCGGCAGACAGACCGCAGGAGAACACGCATAGCCGCAATCGATGGGCAATCCGGGGTTTCTACTCTCTACTTTCGCCTGCTCTCCTGCTCTAGCCGCGTGCGATTGCCCGCGGCTTAGCTGGTCGGCATGAGGAACTTGGCTTCGCCAACCAGGCAGAACGAGCCGCAGATGCAGATAAGGTCTTCCCGGCTGACGGCGCTGTGGGCTATGCGAAGCGCATCGCCGAGATTCTCGGTGATCTGGCCCACGCGCCCGGTGGATTCCTCGTACATCTCGGCCAACTCCTTGGACTTGGCTGCCCGGGGGTTGTTCGTGGCCTGGGTGAAGATCACCTTGTCGGCCCCGGTGGCAATCTCCGCCATCATGCCCCGGATGTCCTTGTCGCCGGCGCAGCCGAAGACCATCACCATCGAGTCGTACGGGATGTGCTGGCCGATGGCGCGCATCAAGGCCCGCATCGAGTCGGCGTTGTGGGCGCCGTCGACCAGGACGCGCGGGTCGTTCTTGATCATCTCCATCCGGCCGGGAAGGTAAACCTTCGCCAGACCCTGGATCGCGGCGTTGTCGTCGATCTTCATGCCCTGGTTCTTCAACTCATCCAGCAGTGCCAGGGCCAGGCCGCAGTTGAGGGCCTGGTGTTCGCCAAGCAGCGGCACGGGCAGATGCTCGAACCGGCTGCGGGCCGTGGTAAGGCAGATTCGCGTGTGGCAGCCTGCCGTCCGGCTGGACTCGACGCGGTAGCTGAACTCGATGTCGTCGCCGGTGAACAGCAGGGGGGCCTGGGTTTCCTTGGCGATCTTCTTGAGCACCCGCTTGGCCTCGGGGGCCTGGGGAACACTGATGGCGGGGATATTTGCCTTGAGGATGCCGCCCTTCTCGGCCGCGATCTTCGCCAGCGTCGCTCCGAGCTGCTGCATGTGGTCCATCGAGATGCTCGTCAGGCCGCAGACCGCCGGCTTCATTACGTTGGTGCTGTCGAGCCTGCCGCCCAGGCCGGTTTCGATAACCGCCACGTCAACCTGCTCATCGGCAAAATGCTGGAACGCCAGGGCGGTGAAGATCTCGAAGAAGGTCGGCTTGTCGCTGGCCATGCGCTCGATGATCGGCTCGGCCTGGCAGATCAGCCTGGTCAGCGCGGCCTGGGAGATCATCTCGCCGTTGATCTGGATTCGCTCGCGGACGTCGGTGATGTGCGGCGAGGTGTAAAGCCCGACCTTGAACCCGCAGGCCCGCAGCATGTGGGCCAGCATCGTGCATGTCGATCCCTTGCCCTTGGTGCCGGCAACGTGAACCGTGCGGTACTTGAACTGCGGCTCGCCCAGGGCCTTGGTCAGGGCCTTCATCCGGTCCAGACTGAAGGTGTCCCGGTTGTATCGGACCCTAAGCATCTGCTCGTAGTCGGTTTGCGCAAACAGATACTTCAGCGCCGAGTCATAGGACCTCCCCGGGCGCTTCATACGGGTGGTCTTCCGGACAGCCTTGGAACGCGTAGCCGTTACCATGGTCGGGAGTATATCATCCGCAAGACCACCCTGTCAAGGGCCCAGAGCCAAAACCGTTGAAATTGATTGCATTTGGACAAAATAACCGAAATGTTGGGGAATGCCTAAGTGCAAACCCCTACAGGTAGTGGAAACATAAAGTCGAGGGCGCGATCGAAATTTGCAAAGAAAAACTAAAATCGCGCCGGAAAGTAAGAGAAAGGTCATAGGTCTTAGGTCATAGGTCTTAGGTCGGCAGGCCCGAATCCCCGGTCGTGGCGGGTAATTCCGGCTGTCTGCCGGCAAGCCTGCCGCCAGGTCGAAAATACAAACAAAGATGATGAGGGCTCTGCCACCCTAAGACCTATGACCTATGACCTAAGACCTTCTTCAAGACCTTCTTCACCCCTTGCGTGCGTCCCGGCCGCGTGGTTCAATGTCGGCCGGCATTGTGCTATCAGGCAACCTCCGCCACTTTGGAAAGGAATGCGATCTCATGGCTTACTACATGGGCATTGACATCGGGACTTCCGGGACCAAGACGCTCCTCATGGACGCCGAGGGCAAGGTGCTGGCGACGGCCTCGGCCGAGTACGACTTCGCCACCCCCCGGCCGGGATGGACCGAGCAGAACCCCGCCCTGTGGTGGGATGCGACTGTCAAGACCGTCCGGGCCGTCGTCAAGAAGGCGAAGGTGGACGGCAAGCAGGTCGCCGGCATCGGCCTGAGCGGGCAGATGCACGGGCTGGTCATCACCGATGGCGCGGGGCGGCCCCTTCGCCCGTCGATCATCTGGAACGACCAGCGCACGGCCGCACAGGCGGCGGAGATCGAGCGCCGCGCCGGCGGCAAGAAAGGCCTGATCGGCCTGGTCGGCAACGCCGCCATGACCAGCTTCACGCTGACCAAGCTGCTGTGGGTCCGCGACAACGAGCCGCGCCTCTACGACCGCATCCGCCACCTGCTGCTGCCCAAGGACTACGTCCGCTTGCAGCTTACCGGCGAGTATGTCGGCGACGTCTCGGACATGTCCGGCACGCTGATGCTCGACCAGCGCAAACGCAATTGGTGCCCCAGGATACTCGCCCTGTGCGAAGTTGACGCGAGCATCCTGCCGCCGGTGGTCGAGAGCCACCAGGTCAGCGGCCTGCTCCGCAAGGACGTGGCCGCGAAGCTTGGCCTGGCCGCCGGCACGCCCGTCGTCGGCGGCGCGGGCGATCAGCCGGCCGGGGCCGTCGGCAACGGGATCGTCGAGGATGGGCTTACCAGCGCCACCATGGGCACCAGCGGCGTGGTGTTCGCGCACTCCAAGAAGTACGTCGTGGATCCCGACAGCAGGGCCAACACATTCTGCTCGGCCGTGGACGGCGAGTACTGTATGTTCGGCTGCATCCTGGCCGCCGGCGGGAGCTTCCAGTGGTTCCGCAACAACCTCGGCTCCGACGAAGTCGCCCTGGCCAAAAAACTCAAGAAGGACCCCTACGAGCTGCTGACCGCCCAGGCCGCACAGGCCCGCCCAGGCTGCGACGGCGTGTTCTGGCTGCCCTACCTCACCGGCGAGCGAACCCCCCACGCCGACCCGATGGCGCGGGCAGGGTGGATCGGCATACACTCCGGCACGGGGCGAAAGGAGCTGATCCGCTCGGTCATGGAAGGCGCCACCTTCGCCATGAACGACGCGGTGCACATCCTCCGCGACGAGCGCGGCCTGCCCATCCGGCAGATCCGCCTTTCCGGCGGCGGGGCCCGCAGCCCGTTCTGGCGCCAGCTCCAGGCGGACATCTACGGCACCCAGTGCGTCACCATCAACGCCGAGGAAGGCCCCGCGTACGGCGTGGCCCTTCTCGCGGCGACGGGCACCGGCCGATTCAAGAACATCCGCGAGGCCTGCAACAACGCCATCACCATCACCCGCGAAATCCAGCCGGACGCCAAGACGAAGAAACTCTACGCCAAACACTACGCCGAATTCCGCCGCCTCTACCCGGCCCTGAAAGAAGAATTCGCCCGGATCGCCGGGCTGTGAGGGAAAAGAAGAAGGGAGTAGTAGGTAGGGAGTAGTAGATAGTAAGTAGTAGGTAGTAAGTAGGACAGCAAGAG
>CAYOBS010000118.1:0-10026 GCA_964402305.1 uncultured Planctomycetaceae bacterium
AATGCCCCAGCGACCACGTGAAAAGCCCCGTCCTGGGCACCAGGCCGAGCATTAGCATCATTGCGCCTATGGCGGCAAGCAGCAGCAGTCCCGGCCTGGACCTTTCGGGCCTGCCCAGCATCACCGGCAGCAGCCCGAAGACGAACGCCGCCGCCAGTGCCGTGGCGGGCACGAACAGCCCGCCGGGGGCGATCAGCGCCGCGGCGGCGCAGAGGGCCGAGGCGGACCACACGATGGCCCGGCCCTGGTCTGCCTGATGTCCGCGGCGGGCGTGAAAGAGCATCCAGACCACGCACGCGCCAAGCCCGCCGATGAACCACGCCGCTCCCACCCAGCCGGTCAGGCCCACCAGCATCGCAAGCCCGCTGTCGGCGGCTGAGGTTTGACTCAGGGCACCCTCGCCCAGGCCAAGCGGGGTTGCATGTGCGGCCTGGCTGAGAAGCTCGACAAACGCCTGCCTGACCCAATGAACCAGCGAAAGGGCGCCGGCCGCCCCAGCCGCCAGCGCTCCGCCGGCCAGCAGAAGCACCACGCGCCGTGCGGGCAGCGCCAGCCCGGCCACAAGTAGCGTCGCAGCCACAATGCCCGCAACCAGCAGCGCCTGGAGCGGAGCGGCAATCGCAAAAGCCCCCGCCGCTACTGCCGCCACTAGCACGCATGCGCCGCCAAGCAAGCGGTGCGGCGCGGGGCCGCCCTTGGGACCGTTGGGGTCGCCCCGGCCGCCCAGGCCCCAGAGCATCGTCAGCCAGACGCCGGCGCCGGCAAAACCCAGCAGTGCCAGTGCGGTGCGGACGGGCGCGGCCGGGCCGGCGAGGATTGCCGCGGCCGGGCCAAGCATCATCGCCGCCCCGGCCACGCCAAGCACGACGGTATGGCTGGCAGCCAGCGGCAGCAGGCTTTGCGTGAGCAGCACGCCCAACGACAGCAGGCCCAGCCAGTAGATCTGGGAGATGTCGAAGGCGCCGTCGAGGCTGCCAACCGTGGCCGGTCTGGCGGCCAGGATATCCCGGACGAGGTGCAGGACCATGATCCCCGCCGGGACAAGCACGACGAGGTGGACGGGATGGCCCGGCACGCCGCGGTCGCCGGCGACGATGCGAGCGGCCAGCCAAAGCCCCAGGACCAGCGTAAGTGCCGCCACCGCGGAGCCCCAGCTTCGATATCCCGGCCACCACCAGGCCATCATGCCTAGTATCATCATGCCGGTCAGCGCCCAGCGCGCCAGCCAGTCAATCTGCCTGGATGTGGTCCCTGTGGGAATCGCCATTAAAGGCAAATCGGCGTTTGGGCGCCGGGGAGTTTAGTTGGGATGCCCAAAGCAGAATGCCAAATGCCGAATGCCAAAAATCAAATATCAAATGTTCAATGCTGCAATGTTCAATGCCGGGTGCCGCGGTTGCTCCATCCCTGCCTGCCCCGTTGGTGGCGGGACTTCGCACCTGCCTGCCGGCAGGCAGGAACCGCGGCACCCGGCAGATCGCGCGTTTCGTGGCCCGCGGCGCCGCCCCGCCAGAGCGGCCGCGCCGAACATGAGCAACATCACGGAGCCAGGCTCCGGGGCCACCGGCGCCCCGCCGATGCCGCGGGCGCCAAAGTTCGCCATCAGCTCCTGAAGGTCGGCCCAGTCAACGTCGCCGTCGAAGTTGAAGTCGCCGTCAGCCCACCTGGCAGCCGACCCTTGGCCCATGCGGCTCTTCAGAGCAATGTAGTCGGCGGCATCGACGACGCCGTCCTCGTTGCAGTCGCCGGCGATGCCCATCGCGCCGCAGGCCTCGAGCTCGACAATGGTGGTGAACTGCTCCGTGCCGCCGGCATTGCCTCGTATCCGCACGGCCGATCCCACGATCGGGTCAAACGCCATCTCTATGGTCTGGTAGTAGGCGTTGGGGTCCAGAGCCTCGCTGAACGCCAGGCCGGTTACAGCCTGCCACTGCCCGCCGCGAAGGACCTCGACGGTCAGGTCCGTGAAGAATCCGCCGTAGGGCGGAGACGTCCGTGGATTGGCGTTGATCCCGTTGTAACCGATGTCACCCTCGTAATAGACGACCTTGTTGAACGTCATGTCGCGCGGGAAGCTCAGTTGATACCAGTCGTCCCTCCCGGCCGGCTGGGGAGTGATGCCGTATCTGGTCCAGTAGGGGCGGTAGCCGTTGTAGCTGACGTCGGTGATGCCGTCGATGATGGATGCGAGGTTATTGCGGTCATAGGTTGTGATGTAGCGAGCCACGCTGGCTGACGCGGTCACCGTCCCGCCCGCGGCGAGCACCCGCCCGACCAGCCCGCCGGGGCCGACGGGGTTGGGCCTCTCGATCGGCGCAGGCGCAACGTCCTCGGGCAGATTGTATACCTTCTGGGCGCCCTCGCCGACAACCTGGCCGCCGGCGGCGATGATCTGCCTCTCGGCCGCGCTCGCGAAAAGCCGGGCTACCCCATCCTCCTTCTCCTGCGAGACGGTGGTTACCGATTTGACGGTCGTCAGGCAACGCGCATCGTAGGCGTCCGACGGGGTGTACAACGTGTTCCCCGTGATGGCCTTCAGTTCGGCCAGAATGCCGGCACCGCTTGTGCCAAGCCCTTCGTAGCCCTTTATCATTCCCAGCAGGCCGGCGGCGGTGGCGGGGTTGCAGTCGTTGTCGTAACCGCCCAGCACGCCGATCTTGACCGTCTTCTTGAAGTCGCCCTCGCCGTAAAGCAGGGCCATCGTCGTCAGGCCGACATTGACGGTGGACTCGGTCCATGAGCCGAGGTATCGCCCGTTGCTGGAGCCCTCGCCGTAATTGTCGTGGAGCATCGTCTGGCAGGCTCGCCAGGCGTTGGGGTCCGTGGGGTCCGCCTGCCTGGAGCGGAATGTCCGCACGGCGTCGATGACCTGGTATGTCCGCGAACTCCGCGGCACGACGGCAAGGGCATCGTCAATGATGGTCACCACGTTGGATTTTGTCGCGGCGTCGGCGTACATGGCGGCGTAGAACTGCGCCGCGTGGACGCTGAAACCCTCGTTGGACACGCCGGCGAAGGTGCCCGACAGGTCCGCCGCCCGCTGGCGCATGCCCGGAACAAGCGCGCCGAGGCTCTCGGTGGTTATCTGCGAGTCGATGGCGGCGGCGTGAATGTTGTTGCGGAAAGACCCTGTCTGCGGCGGGATGAGGCTCTTGCCCGTCGGCGGCGCATCCATCAGCCAGCGCGCCTGCTTATTGGCGATGTAAACCAACCCTGAGTTCGGGTTCGGAATGTTGGCCTTCCAGGCATTACGGATATCGTTGGAGTCCGGGCTGGCACTTTGGCCCAGCAGGCTGACATACATGTACTCGAAGCACGTGTCATCGTCGGCGATCCAGGGGTTGGTGGCCAGGACGGTGTTCCAGTCGACGTTGTATACAAGCCCGCCGCGGACGACGGAGCCCTCGCGAGGCCTGCCGGCGTAGTTGCCGATAAGCTCGCCCAACCACATGCCACGGGCCTTGTCGAGGTAGACATCAGCGGAGATCTGCCGCTGTGCCACGGCCGGGCGCGCCGCCACCACCACCACCGCCATCATCGCGGCCGCGCACGCGACGGCCACTCGACTCCAGCCGTGTCGGATCACCTCAAATGCCTCCTGTAGCGAACTATTATACAGCAAGACTGGAAACTTGCATAGTTGGTCATGTCTCTTTGGCGCACCCTCCAACGAGCAAAAGAGCACGGCGCTTTCCAGAACCCCAAATCACCCGTCGAGTTCCACGACCTTGCCGGTCTGGACGGATTCCAGGGCGGCGGCGATCAGGCGGACGTTGTCCAGGCCGTCGTCCAGCGGGCAGGGCGCCGGCTGGCCGGACTGCACGGCGCGGATGAAGTCGCGGATCGGGTAGGACATGAAGCCGAAGTCGTCGCGCCCCGCCGGCGTGTGCCCGAAGAGCAGCGGGCGGTCGTATCGGCCATCGTCGACGATTGTGGCGCCCTGGTTGGACATGTCGATGTCGGCGCGGGCGTCGGTGGCCTGGAGGCAGAGGTAGAAGTCAGCCACGCACGGCCAGGCGTTGGGCACGATCCACGATGTCTCGAGTGTGGCCAGGCCGTCGTCAAAGGACAGGTGCATCTGGAGCGAGTCGTAGCAGTCGATGCCGCGAGCGGCCAGGACGTCCTTGCGGGCGTCGGCGAAGATCCGCCGCGGCTGCTTGCCGAACAGCCAGCACGCCAGGTCGACCAGGTGCGGGCCGAGGAACCACTGGGGCCCGCTTCGGTGCGCCCAGCTTAGCCATTCCGTGGGCACCTCGATGCGGTCGCTCAGGCGGGCGTACAAGACCTGCGGCTTGCCCATCTCGCCGCGGTCCAGCCGGCCCTTTACGGCCAGGATGGCCGGGTGGTAGCGATTGTGGAAGTCGACCATCGCCGTCACGCCGGCCTCGTCGACGGCCAGGGCGATGGCCTCGGCGTCCTGGACGCTGGTGGCCAGGGGCTTCTCGATGAGCAGGTGCTTGCCCGCGCGGGCCAGCTCCACGCAGACATCCCGGTGGTCGCAGTCGGGCGTGACGACGCTGACGGCCTCGATGTCCTCATCGTCGGCGATCTCGGCGACGGACCCGCACGCCCTGCAGCCGAAGCGCTCGGCGAAGGCCTCGGCCCGCTCGAGGTTGCTGTCGCAGACGGCGACGAGGTTGGCCTCTTCGAAGGCGGCGTACGTCGCGGCGTGGACCTCGCCGAAAAGCCCGCAGCCGACCAGCGCCACGTTGACCTTGTTCTCGGGCATGTGCGTGATTCCCTTATTCTCGGGCCGCTATTTCAACTCCGTTATGGTGATGTCCTTGTACCAGGCCTCGCTCGGCCCGCCGCCGTGAATCTGCAAGCCGATTATACCGCCGCGGTCGATCTTGTCATCGGTCTCCGTGTAATCGACCGTCTTGACGCCGTTGAGCCACAACTGGATCCGCGGGCCCTGGCAGCGGATGACGTACTCGTTCCAGTCGGCGGGCTTGACCGCCTTGGCCAGCGCGGCCGCGTCGGGCCTGGCCAGGACCTTCCGGCGGCGCGACTCATCATAGAGGCAGCCCCAGTAGCTCTGGCCCATGTCGGCCTGGTAGCCGCTGACCTCGAAGTGGTTGGCAATCCGCTTCGAGCGGAACTGCACGCCCGCGTTGGCGCCGTCGCCCAGAAGCCTGGCCGAGAGGCGAAGCTCGAAGTCGCCGTACGCCTTGGTCGTGCAGAGGAACTCGTTGCGCGGAACCTTCTCGGTCATGCTGCCGCCGACGATCGCGCCGTCTTCGATGCGGAAACTTTCCTTGTTGCCCTCCCAGCCCGCGAAGCTCTTGCCGTCAAACATCGCCGCGCCCGCCTCGGTCGCGCCGGCGGCGGGCGAAGCCTCGGCCTGGACCCACTTGCCGCCCGAGAAAATCCACTTCGTGCTTCCGGCTGGTGCGGCTTTCGCATCGCCCGCGCCGGGGCCGTGCTGGAGGAACACCCGCACGCCGGACTTGTTGGACGTCACGACGTCCAGCCGCCCGTCGCCGTCGAAGTCGCACACCACGAACTGCGTGCCGACGCCCGAGGAGTCGTCGAACTTGTGCGGGATGAACTCCACCTTGCCCTTCGCCGGGCGGCGAAGCTCGTACCAGTACATCACGGATGGATCCTTCTCGCCGGGATCCCCGCCGTTGTGCGCCAGGTGCCGCTTGCCGGTCACGAAGTCCATTATCCCGTCGCCATTCATGTCGGCCAGGATCATCGCGTGGGGCTGGCTCCAGTCCTTGGCGATCTCGTGCTGGACGAACACGGGCCCGCCGGGCGATGGCTTCTGCTCGTGCCACCATATCCCGTACTTGTGGGCGCTGGAGCTGATTACGTCGGCGTCGGCGTCGCCGTCAACGTCGTAAACCAGCATGTCGGCGCAGTCGGGGCCCAGGTCGGCCTTGTGGAACGTCCAGCCTTCCTTCGTGCGGTCGGCGGGGGCCTCCCACCAGCCGGCAGTACACAGCACGTCGTTTCGCCCGTCGCCGTTGACGTCGCCGACGCCCAGGCCGTGACTGTACCGCTCCGTGCCGGGGGCCTTCGGGCCGGGGTCGATCTTGTGGATATCGAACGGCTGGTTCGCGTCGGCCGCGGGGGCTGCCCACACCATCGCGCCCTTGCAGCCGAACACGCCCACGTTCTTCCCGTCGCCCAGCAGGTCGGCAAACGCGGGCGTCTCGTTGCTGACGTCCGGCGCAAAGGTCCGCTCCTTCCAGTGCCCGGGCTTGTTGCGAGGGTTCTCGTACCAGACGCCCGGCTTGCCCGGCCAGAGGACGACCATCTGATCGACCCACCCGTCGCGGTTGATGTCGACGGCCCAGCAGTTGAAGCAATTGCTGTAGCCTTTGCCCGCCACAAACTTGCCGACCGGCCTGATCTCGTGGACCTTCCAGTCCGGCGCCTCGTACCACAGGTCGCCGACCATGATGTCCATCTTGCCGTCGTGGTTGACGTCTCCGACGGCGACGCCCTCGGACCGGAACGCCTCGTCCACGACGATCTTCCGGAAGCTGACCTCCCACGGCCCGGCCGCCGCCGCCGCAGCAGGCCCGGCCGCAACTGCGGGCCCGGCCCAGACCGCCGCCGCCAACACCGCCAATATCCCGCACACCGATACCCGAACGCATGCCATGTTCATGTCGAATTCCTTTCGCGGCAATTGCGCGCCAGCCGCGTTGTCATATTACCTATAATGCACCGCAACCGCTGTGGATTCGTCAAAGCCGAGAGGAAGGAAATGGGAAAGGCTGCGGACGCCGACGCCTCCGAACCCAAGGCCCAGGCCGCCAAGCCCGTGCTGATCGCCAACGACCACGACCGCCACCACGCCTTCCGCCTAGGTCCGGCCGCATGGGGCGTGCAGTTCCACCCGGCGTTCGACGCCGACATCGTCCGCGCGTTTACCTGCGCCCGCGACGCGAGCCTTCGCGCCGACGGCCTGAACCCCGATGCCATCCTCGCCGCCATTGAGGAAACCCCCGAGGCCGCATCCATCCTGGCCCGCTTCGGCCAGATTGCCACGGGCGGTGCGGTCCCGGCCCGCTGAGGCGGGCGCCTGTTTCCGCTTCAGAATCATTTCTTGTTCCGACGGGCGGTTTCGAGAGCCCGGCGCGCGTCAACATTATCGGGGTTGATTTCCAGCGCCTTTTGAAGATGGGCGATAGCCTCGTCGAACTGCCCGCGACCGGCTAGCACAACACCGAGGTTGTTGTGGGCGGCTCCGTAGTCGGGTTTGATTTTCAGGGCCTTGCGGTAATGGCTGATAGCATCATCGACATTTCCGCGGCCGACCAGGGCGTTACCGAGGTTGTAATGGGCGGCCTCGGATTCGGGGTTGATTTCCAGCACTTTTTGAAGATGGGCGATAGCCTCGTCGAGCTGCACGCGACTGGCTAACACAACACCGAGGTTGTTGTGGGCGGCCTCGTAGTCGGGCTTGATTTCCACGGCCTTGCGGTAATGGGCGATAGCCTCGCCAACCTGCCTGCGGCTGGCCAAGGCGGCACCGAGGTTGTAGTGGGCCATCGCGTAGTCGGGGTTGATTTCCAGGGCCTTGCGGTAATGGGCGATGGCGTCGTCGGCCTGTCCGCGGCTGGCCAAAACGACACCGAGGTTGTAGTAGGCGTTCGCGTAGTCGGGTTTGATCATCAGGGCCATCTGGTAATGGGCAATGGCCTCATCGACCTTTCCCTGGGCGGCTAGCACAACACCGAGGCTCTGGTAGGCATCCGCATAGTCAGGCTTGATTTCGATGGCCTTGCGGTACATCCGCTCGGCGCCCTGCCAATCGTTGGCCCTGACGTACTCGCCTCCGGCCCGCCAGTGCGAATAGTGATCGACGAACTGTTCGACAATCTTCTTCAGGGCGTTGGGCGGGGTGTTGACGAACTCGGGAATGTTGGCCGCCCGATCCCCGGCCGTGAAATGCGCCAGCTCGACGGGCGGGCTGCTGTGCCCGGCTTCGTCGATGTGCGCCAGAAAAATCTGCGAGTACGGCCCGTTGGCCTTCGAGGTGAACGCCAGCCAGCGGCCGTTGGGCGACCATGTGTGCCAGGAGTTCATGCGCCGGGTGTTGCACTCCATCCGCCGCGCCGAGCCGCCCTCGGCGGGCATGATCCACAGCTCGCTGTCCGGCTGCAAGAGCATGAAGCTGGCGGCCTTGCAGAAGACGATCCACCGTCCGTCGGGCGAGTACTTGGGAAAGTAATTGCTCACGCCGTTGCCAGAGGCGCCCGCCAGCGGCACGGCCTGTCCGCCCTTGCCGTTGTTGAAAGCGATGCGGTACAGGTCGAACAGGAACGTCTTGCCTTGCTCGAGGAACTCGGCGCATTCCTCGGCGGTCAGCAGCGCCGCGCTGCTGCCGGTCAACTTCTTAAGTTGATAAGCCTTGGCGCGAGCGAAGACGATGTGCTGCCCGTCCGGGCTCCAAGCCGGGTTGCTCTGCACGTACTGCGGATCGTCGGCGCCGGGCAGGGGGAAGAACCGCTTCTCCTGCCGGTCGTACACCACCAGGATCCCCTTGATCGGAAAGAACAACTGCGAGAACTCCAGGTCCGGCTTGGCGACGAACACAGATCGGTCCTTAACCGTGCTGACCACGTAGCGGCCGTCGGGCGAAATCTGCGACAGCAGGCCGAATGTCGGCTCGTTGGCATCCCGCCGGTAATCGCTCCAGGTGATGATCTTGCTCGGGTCGAACACGGTCTCCGGCTCGACGGAGGACAGGACGTAGGAGCCCTTGTTGTTGGCGTAGTCGATGTCCATGCCGAATTGCCGGCCATCGGCTGAGAATGAGTGGCAGTTGCCGCAGACCGGCAATTTCTCCAGCACGATGGGCGGCTGGGTGGTCGACGACACCGGCCCGAACCGCCAGCGGATCCGCGACGGGTCTTTCACGGCCTCGGAGAACGGCAGGGGCACCTCCCGGTAAAACAGCGGCGCCCCGACGGGCTCCCTGGCCGTGCGGATCGAGATGCTGCCGCGGCGGACCTTGGTGCCATCGCGGCGTGTCCCCGCGATGGTCACGGTCGCGGCGCCGGCCACCGATCGGCTCTTGATGTCCTGCCACTGGCTTTGGGTCGGGGTCCACGTCGGGGCGGCTGCCGTGGCCTCCAACGCCGGCCCACCATCGTCGAAACGGACTCCCACGTGCCAGGCGACCACGTTGGCATCGGCGCTGGTCCAGCGGAAGGCCGGCGCGGCGATGTCCGGCGGAAAGACGGTTCCGTCCGCCGGGTAATCGATCAACGGTTGGCCGGGGGCTTTGAGCAGGAAGATCACCCCGGCAACAAGCGCCAGGCCGGCCAGGCAACCAACAAGCACGAACCATTTACGGATGCGAGACTTGACTTGGCGTGGGGAACCGGCCGGGGCCCGGGGAGCGGGGGCTTTGGGTTCAGCTTTCGCTTTGGGTTTGGATTTGGGTCGGCGGGGCATAGTCGATAACCTTGACGTTACTGGATGTCCAGAGCCGTTGGCCTCGTCGCCTTTCTGGCCCGAAAACGGACTCGCTGTGCTTGGCGGAGGCAGAATCTCGGGTAGTGCAGAGCACTGATCTGCCTGCCGACGGGCACTTCCATGGATTTGGGACTGACTCGCAGCCGCAAGACCGTAAGTCACACGCTGAGAACAGTGTACCGCCAACCCGAGCTGGCGTCAAGTGCCGTTTGCGGAGCCCCGAATCCATCCTCGCCGCCATCGAGGAGACCCCCCAGGCCGCATCCGTCCTGGCCCGCTTCGGCCAGATCGCCGTCGGCGGCCCGGCAACGGCCGGCTGATGCAGCGATTTTCTGAGGCCAGCATGAGCAACTGCCATGGTTTCCGAAACATCGAGACAGTGTAGCGGTGGTCCATCCGAAAGTGAAGGCGACACGGCGGCTACCATGGCTAGGCGTCACGAACGTCAGGCTGCTTGCCCAAGCCCCGAGTCCAGTCGGCGAGACTGGCGCAGAAGTATTCCCTGCCGTTGGAGTGCTTTAAATCTGGTTAAATCTGGGGACACCATACAGATTTCCCCCTCGCAAACCCGCCGTGGCGAGCCAT
>CAYOBS010000119.1:0-9923 GCA_964402305.1 uncultured Planctomycetaceae bacterium
AGCCATCCCTGCCGCAGCCTCGGCTTCGGCGCGGCCCGTTTCACCAGGCTTGGCCAAGTCATGCGGCTCGGATGTCTCGCCGGGCGGGCTGGGAATATGCTCCAGGACATAGTGGACATCCTGCTCGGCCATGCCCGCCCCGCGCAGAAGCCCGGCCAGTTCGTCGCGCCTGGTCCGGGGCATCATGCCGTCGGCGCCGACCATCGACCGCACGATCTCGCGGCACTTGGCCACGATCCTGCACCGCTGCTCAACAGTCGGCTCGTCCTTGGCGGCCTTTGCCCCCCGGCCGAGAAGCTTCTCGTTGTACTCGTATCGCCGCCGCGGGTCGCGGAGGATTTCCGCGGCGGCATCAAGCTCGCGCTCGATCACCGCGACGATGGGAATAAACCGCGGGCCTGGAATGTTCCGCCGCAGGCTCGCCTTCCGCTCGGCCAGGGCCTCATCGACCATGTTTTCGGTGATCATCCGCGGGTCCAGCGCGAGCAGATGGTACGCCGTCGGCTCGGCGACCGATTCCGGTATGCCCAGAAGCTTGTAAAATGCCGGGCCGTAGATCATGGTTCTCTCGCTGACTATCGCCGGCTATCGCCGGTCCCTCAACCACGCGAACCCGGCGCCGCCGCCGGACTTGTCCGCCACGCCCAATAATACCGCGCCTGCCGCAAGGTGATGGCGCGTATTTTCCCAAACCGGATACAAACATCCGCGATAATTCAAAATGGCCGGGCGCCTTGCGGGTGCCGCGGTTGCGACGCCCCGCGGGACCGGAGCAACCACGTCTTTCGGCCAGGGAAGTGTCAGGCGCCAAAACGTGGTTGCGTCGTCCCGGCGCGCCGGGGCTTCGCAAACCACGGCACCTATTTCCGGCCGGATTCCGCCGCCCGCCAATACCAAATAAAACAAGCGCCCCGACCAAGGCGGCCGGGGCGCTTGAGTTATCCAAACCAGTTGCTTCTTCTTGCTTCTTTACTTCCCGCGGATGATTACGCCACGCGACGTCTGCGGCGAAGCACCGCCAACCCGCCCAGGACCATCAGCGACAGCGTCGCCGGCTCGGGAACGGAGGCTGCGCCCAAGATCGCCCAGGCACCACCTACGCCGGGGTTCTTATTGTAATCGATGAAGTCGAGCGTGTACTTTTTAGTGGCGCTGACATACCCCGCCAACTCCTCTGCGGTAATCGTTAGATACGACCATGCATCATAATTCTCGGCGGTTAGGCTCGCGCTCAACACATACACATCGGCGTCGACATCGCGCAGGGCCACGCCCATAAAACCGCCGTCAACAATCGCTATCTCAGGAATCTCGGAAGGGGCCACCGGTGCGGCGTCCGGCGATGCGCCGCCGAGGAACTGGAGCCAAATCACATCTCCGGCATCCAGGGTGAACTCTGGGGAACGGCCAAACTGTGTATCACTGTCTTCCCACCCATCGCCAAGGTGACCGGGGTCCGGCCCAAACCACCAATTATCATAGGAAGCCCACAAGCTAGGAGCTGGATCGGCTGGAGGTACTGTTGATGCCGGGTAAATCTGCGTCCAACCATCCATATCCATATTTGTGTCGAAGTCCCATGCGACCGTCTCGGCGTTCGCGGCCGGCGCCGCGGCGAATGCCAGCAGCCCAACCAACGCCATCGCCATCACAATAACTCTTTCCCTCTTCATGGTACTGTCCTCTTCTTTCTTGGCTCTGCCAAATAAGGATCCCAACCGCAAACTCGCGACTCCCGCGTCGCAACGACATGGCACCTAACCACCGCGGGTTTCCCAACGCGGGAAAACCGCACGCGCCGCGGAACGAAACACACCTTATAAAACAACCAGAACTGCCTTTGGCCAAGCCGGCCAGAGGAAAGGAAGATCTGAGCGGAAGTTCCTCGCCTCGCAGAACCAGCCTCCACACCGATCCTGGAGCTTACATTTCAAATCAAAACCAAAACCAACACGCAATCTACCACAGATAACCGGTTTTGTCAATGGCCAAAAGCTCAAATTCCCCGATTTTTTTGAGTGGATTGGGGGAGGCGAGCGACCTTTGTTTCCGGCTGTCGCTAACGTCTTTGGTTTGCTTGTGTTGCGCTGTAGGAGAGTAGAAAGTAGACCTGCCTACCGGCAGGCAGGCCGCCAGAAGAGAGGTCTTTTCTGCCGATCACAGTGGGCCGTCCATCGAGGCGCCAGCCGCCTTTTCTACTTTCCACTTACTACTTTCTCCCGCTCTGCGAGCTACCTGTTTTACTTACCAGAAAACCAGGTAGCTCACGGGCAATCCGGGGGTGGCAATCCGGGGGTGGCGCTTGACAACGCCAGGAACCGCAACGAGACTAAACTTCGTCGCGCCGCCGTTGCGGGGTCCCGGCGGCCACGACAAAGGCAAGGACCCGTGAATCGCAACCATGAAACCAACAGCCGAAGGCGCCACCATGACCGCAACCACACCAAAGGCCGAACCTCAACCCGTAAAGAGAATCCGTAAGCTGGTTGCCGGAGGCGCCCTGTTGATGATTGCGCTTTCCACGTTGACCGCCGACGCGGCCCAGTGGAATGGGTTTGAGCAGCGGGACTTCGTCGTGGACGGCCGCAAGTGTCTGCTTGTCCTGCCGAACACGCCGGCGCCGGGCAAGCCGTGGATTTGGCGGATGGAGTTTTTCGGGCACGAACCGCAGGGCGACATTGCGCTGCTAGGCAAGGGATTTCACGTCGCCTACATGAACGTCGAAAACATGTACGGCGCCCCGGTGGCGCTGGATCACATGGATAAGTTCCACGCGCACCTGACGATGCAGTTCGGCCTGGCTTCCAAGACGGTGCTCGAAGGTTTCAGCCGCGGCGGCCTGTTCGCGTTCAACTGGGCCGCGCGCAATCCCGACAAGGTCGCCGCCATTTACGCCGACGCCCCC
Organism: uncultured Planctomycetaceae bacterium; assembly: GCA_964402305.1. GTDB lineage: Bacteria > Planctomycetota > Phycisphaerae > SM23-33 > SM23-33 > JAUWQU01. The sequence continues at coordinate 2,906 of CAYOBS010000119.1, forward strand.
GTCTGCGATTTCAAGAGCTGGCAAACCCTGCCGCGCGCCGGGGCTCGTTCGTAGTGTGCCCGTAAGGGCATATTCTTCTTTGCGACTCTGGTGATATCCGGCGTTCACCTCAGGCCTGCCGCTACCGCACGAGATTCAATCGGGTTGCGTATAAGATGCCCCTCGACTTCGCTCGGGACAATCCGCAATGCCAACGGGACGGAGCCCCATTCCGCATTCCGTCCCGGCGCGCCGGGACAATCCGCAATCCACCTTGCGGCCTACGACTGCCCGGCCGCGCCGCGGCGTTCCTCGTCCAGCATGGCAAGCACCTTCTCGCGTACGCTCTCGGGCTTGATGCCCAGGGCGGCAAGGGCCTGCATCGCCACGCCCTGCGGCTCGCCGAGCAGGGCCAGCAGAAGGTGCTCGGTGCCGATATGGGGCGACTTGAGGCGCCGAGCCTCCTCGATGGCGAGCTTCATAACGTGCTTGATTGGCGGCGTTTGCGGGAAAAAGTCCGGCACGTCGGCGTCGGGCCCCTCGGCCGTAAGCTCGGCCAGGGCTTTTCGCACCTGCCCGCGCGTCACGCCAAGGCTCTCCAGCGCCCGATGCCCGTGGCCTTTCGACTCGTCGATAAGGGCCAGCAGAAGGTGCTCGGTGCCGAGGTAGGCGTGATGCATCCGCCGGGCCTCCATGCCCTCCAGGTCCAGCACACTCTGGGCGTGCTCCGTGAAATGCTCGAACATGCTCTCTCCTTGTCTCGAGTTGGCGGCATTGTAAGGGCGCGACCGCCCCGGCGGCAAGGGGCAATCGCGACAAGAATCGCGACAAGAACTCATTGAAACCGCGCAGCATCTTCAAACCACCTCTCAAACGCCTGGCCGCACCACCGAAACCCGTATTTCTCGCTCGTTTGACCCTCGACCCCCCCTTTCTCGCTCGGCCAGTACTCCAAAACACCTCGCGGCGCTAGCGCGGTGATATCGTACCCCTCCCCCTTGACGGGGGAGGATGGCCCTTCCAGGGCCAGGTGGGGGCGTTCCCGCGCTCGGCCGGCACACCAAACCGAGAGCCTGCCTGCCGGTCCAAAAACCTCCGCGGCCAGAAATCAAAATAACGACTTACGTCACCGCCAATCGCCATAAGTCCTTATTTTGTGTTCCCAGCCCGATTGACCCGACAAGCCCGGCCGGGGCGAACCGCAGGTAGCCTGCCCCTTCGGGGCCGGTAGCCGGTAGCCGGAAGCCGGTGAAGGCGAGCCCCGCTCGTAGTGACGCCGTCCCCAACGGGGCAGGGAGGCGTTATCCCCGCTCGTAGGCCCCCGCCGCAATATGAAGATCGTACCAGCGTGACAACGCCCCGGGCGCGCGAAGGCCCAAAACATTGCCAACCAACTAACGCTTGCCAATTGTCTGGCCGGGGGGCATAATCTGTCCAACCGTGCAGTGTACTCGTGGTAACCGGGGCAAACCGCAGCGGGTATCGCCCTGGTCCAATGGGGATTACGTTCATGGCAAAACGCAAGAAACCTGCCGTAGGGCGGGCAAAACGGCTGCCCCGCGCGGCAAAGTCCGGACCCAAGCCCCGCACCGCCGAGCCGCAGCGGGCGGAGAGCTACAAGCACCCGACGGCGGAGAGCTTGCTGCGGCCGGATGTCGGCACGCAGGCCCAGTTCCGCAAGAAGAAATCGCCAGTAACCTACCGCTACGATTCCAGCTTATCGCCCGCCCTGGACTGGGATGGCCAGAACCCCGCCCGCGAGGCCGGCGAGGCCCTGATCGCCGAGATCGCCGCGCAGACGGCCGCGATGAAGGTCGCGGCGGACGACCACGCCCGCCAGGCTGCCATCGACTCCTGGCTGAAGCAACAGCCCGTAGAACGGTGAGGAAACCGGATGCCCTATAACGAAGCCGATACGAGAGCGAAACTCATCGACCCAGCCATTCACAAGCGTGGCTGGACGGAGGACCTCATTCGGCGCGAAGAGACGGCGGGCACGGTCGAGATCATCAACGGCAAGGCCCGGCGGCGCTCGCGGGGTAAGATCGACTACGTTCTTCGAGTCAAGGTCAACGTGGACACGCAGCCTGTCGCCCTGGCCCTCATCGAGGCCAAGAAGGAAAGCCTCCCGCCCGGGCACGGCCTCGACCAGGCCAAGGGCTACTCCGAGTGCAAGCGGCTCAACGTCCGCTTCGTCTTCTCCTCCAACGGACACCAGTTCGTCGAGTTTGACTGCTTCACCGGCCTGACCTCCGCACCCAAGCCCATCGTCGAGTTCCCCACCCCGGCCGAGCTTCGCGCCCGCTACGAACAGGGCATGGGTTTCACGCTCGAATCGCCAGCCGCCCGACCGCTGCTCCAGCCATACCCCGGTGGCGAAGGCACGCGGCGCTATTACCAGGATGCGGCGATCCGCGCCGTCATGGAAAAGGTCGCCAGGTGCGAAACGACCAAGCAGCCCAAACGCGCCCTTCTTTCCATGGCAACAGGCGTGGGCAAGACTTTTGTTGCCGTCAATTTGCTGAAAAGAATATCAGACGCCGGGCAACTCACCCGTGCCCTGTTCGTCTGCGACCGTGACGAACTCCGCACCCAGGCTGTAAAGGCCTTCCAAAATGTCTTCGGCTCCGACGCCGCCGAGGTCTACCGCAAGCCCGACGGCACGAACAACGCCAAGAACGCCCGCATCCACATCGCCACCTACCAGACCCTCGGCGTGGAGAATGACAACAGCGACGCCACCTTCCTGACCACCTTCTACCCCGAGGACTACTTCACCCACATCGTCATCGACGAGTGCCATCGCTCGGCCTGGGGCAAGTGGTCGCAGGTGCTCACCCGCAACCGCAGCGCCGTCCAGGTCGGCCTCACCGCCACGCCGCGACAGCTCGAATGCAAGGAACAAACCGCCGAGGCCAAGCAGGACGCCGAGATCACCGCCAACAACCTCGCCTATTTTGGCGAACCAGCCTACGAATACGATATCGCCCAGGCCATCGAGGACGGCTACCTTGCCGCCTGCGAAATCCAGAAGGGCCGCGTCAACCTCGACGATACCGGCATCACGAAAGAAGAGATTATCGCCCGCAACCCCGTTGACGCCATTACCGGCCAGCCGCTCACGGCTGCCCAGATCGACGACCTTTACGAGCGATACCAGTTCGAGGATCGCATCCTCTTGCCCGACCGCGTGCTGGCCATGTGCGGCGACCTGTTCAAGTATCTCCTGGATACCGGCGGCCCCGAGCAGAAGACCATCATCTTCTGCGCCCGCGACCGCCACGCCGACGACGTGGCCGTCTGCCTGAACAACTTTTACGCCCAGTGGTGCGCCAACAACGGCAAGCAGCGGTTGGAGTATTTCGCCTTCAAATGCACCGCCGCCAGCAGCGGCAACGACCAGCTACCCGACCTCCGCGCCTCCTCCCGCAGTCACTTCATCGCCACCACGGTGGACCTGTTGTCCACAGGGGTGGATGTCCCCTGCGTGCGGAACATCGTCTTCTTCAAGTACATCAAGAGCCCCATCAGCTTCTACCAGATGGTTGGACGCGGCACGCGCATTGATGCGCCCACGGGCAAGCTGATGTTCCGCGTCTACGACTACACCGACGCCACCCGCCTCTTCGGTGAAGGCTTTATCACCAAGCCGCCGCGCACGGGCGGCGATGGCCCCGAACCGCCCCCGGAACCACCACCGCCCGAGCCGACGATCAGCGTCGAGGGCTTCGAGGTTCACATTACCGACGCCGGGCGATTCATCGTCGCCGACGTGGACGGCAAGGCCATGCCCGTGCCTCTCGACGAGTACAAGGCCCGCCTGGCCGCGCGCCTGGTCCAAGAGGTCCACACGTTGGACGACTTCCGAGGTACGTGGATCGACCCGCCGTCGCGGCAGGAACTCATCGACACGCTGGTGACTTACGGCTACTCGCCGACCGTCGTTCGGATGGTGGATGAAAAGCAGGACTACGACCTTTACGACGTGCTGGCCGAACTCGGATGGGGCATGAACCCCCGTACACGCCACGACCGCACTCTGGCCTTCACCTATAAGCACGAAGACTGGATCAACACCCTGCCCGGCAAGGCCGCCGCCACGATCCGCGCCATCGCCAGCCAGTTCGATCGCGGCGGCACCGATGGCCTGGAGAACCCGCAGATCTTCCAGACGCCCGAGGTCAAGGCCGCCGGCGGCTTGGCCGCACTGCAAATGGTGGGCAACCCGCGCGAACTGCTCATTGAGACCAAGACAAGGATGTTCGCTGCATGACGACGCTGGAAACACTGACACAGAGTCTACACGAGCGTCCGCTTCCGTCCGGATGGGGGTGGGTGAAGTTCCGGGACATCTGCCAACAGGATCGCCGGATCGTCGAGCCGGGTTCTGCGGAAGCGACTTCGTTGTTGTACCTGAGCCTTGAGCACATCGAATCGGGATCAGGACGAATTCTCAAAGTGCCCGCAGACTCGGTGGAGGACGAGGGCAGGAGCACCACGTTCCGATTCGACTCTCGCCATGTCCTGTACGGGAAACTTCGCCCATACCTCAACAAAGTCGCAGTCCCACAAGAACCCGGCCGATGCACGACGGAGATGATTCCTCTCCTGCCGGTGAACGGGATCGAGCGGGAATTCCTGGGATGGCTTCTTCGACGCGAAGAGACCGTCGGTTTCGCCATGCGGGACAAGACCGGCTCACGTATGCCGAGAGCCGACATGCACAGTCTACTGTCCCTGCCTGTCCCCTTGCCGCCGCTGCCTGAGCGGCAGCGAATCACGGATGTCCTGCGCGAGCAGATGGCGGCGGTAGAGAAAGCCCGCGCGGCGGCTCAGGCCCGGCTTGAGGCCGGCAAAGCCCTGCCCGCCGCCTTCCTCCGCCAGGTCTTCCCCCAACCCGGTCAACCTCTCCCCGACGGCTGGCGCTGGGTCAAGCTGGAGGAAGTTGTCGACTGTTTTACCGGCGCCTGGGGAGAGGATTCTGAGTTCGAGCATTCTACGGCAGTCAAAGTAGTAGGGACGAGTCAGATTACCAATGAAGGGTTGCTTAACGCTAACGATGCGCCAATTCGCTATCTGAGCCAACGCGAAATGCTATCGCTGTGCTTTGCAGGAGATCTGTTAGTTGTCAAATCAAGTGGTTCGGCCGCCAACATACGCTCAGGCAAAACAGCAATCTGCCCAAACGAACTGTCAGGGAAAATTGCATGTGCTAACTTTCTAATGCGCCTCGCTCCGAGATTACAGATTATTGAGCCTTATTTGCTTTGGCGTTTTTTGAACGGAGAAGATACGAAAGCATTTGTGCGGCGCATTGCAGGTTCGTCAACTTATCCAAATATAAAGTGGAGTTCATTTAGAAATCTCGAAATCTCCCTCCCGCCCTTGCCGGATCAGCAGCGGATTGCGGAGGTTTTGCGTGAGCAGATGGCGGCGGTCGAGAAGGCCCGCGCGGCGGCGGAAGAAGAACTGAATACGATCAACACCCTGCCGGCGGCCCTGCTGCGCCGGGCGTTCAACGGAGAGATTTGAAAAGGAGTCGCCAATCATGTCAAAACAGATTCGACATCCACTGAAGGAATTGAGATTTACAGGCGGTCGATTCGAGCAGAACAAGGGCTGGCTCGATTTCGACGTGTTGCCGGAATTGCAGGCATACAGAAAACTACTCGTCGAAACGGCGAAGGAGGAATGGAAGCGGCGCAATCCCGGCCGGGAGCGCCTTCCCAAGGGATTCGATGAGAACATCCGTCTGGGTTTCCACGAGGTTCGCGAAGGCTCGTGCGCCGTGCCTGTGGAACGAGTCATGGAGGTCGAAGACAATGGTCTGTTCGCGCAGCAGTATAGTGAGGACGAGGTGGACGAAGCGGTGCGAATCATCGACGCGACGCTTATTTCCGCTCGCGACGATGCGCCCTTTCCGGATCGGCTGCCTGCAAGGATTATTCCCCTGTTTGAAGAGTGGGGCAAGACGCTTGCTCCAAACGAAGGAATCGTGCTGGATGGTCAAAATGGCAACGGCCCGAGATTCGATGCGGCCATCCGAGAACGAATTCTGAGCACAAAAAGGGATCGCTACGAAGATAAGGTGGACCTGATAGGCGAGGTGCGGGCGGCGGAGCTGAAAGCACGGGAGGGCGGCTTATTCACGATCCTGCTGGAGAATGGCGATTCGATTCCTGGCGTCTTCACGGATGAACAGGAAACAAGTATCACGGAAGCCCTGCATGCGCATCGACAGGTTAGACTTAGAATCATGGGGCAAGGTGAGTTCGAGGCTTCGGGACAGTTACGGCGGATTTTACGCGTGGATCATCTTGAGGAGCGCCCGGCAGACGAAACGCCATTCGACCCGGATGCACCGCCGATCTGGGAGACGATCGCGGAGATAGGCAAATCCATACCGGAAGAAGAGTGGGACAAGGTCCCGACCGACCTCGCCTCAAACCTGGACCATTACCTGTATGGCGATCCAAAGGAGGGCGAACGATGAGAATGGTCTTCGCGGACGCCTGCTATTGGATTGCCCTGTTGAATCCGAAGGACCGATTACATGAGGTGGCAAAACGGGTATCGAAAGAGTTGGGGCCTTGCCGGATCGTGACCAGTGAAATGGTTCTCGTTGAACTCCTGAATGGTCTTGGCGGATTTGGGGATGATAAACGCAAGGTTGCGGCACAAACAGTCAAGAGCCTTGAAAGCAATCCCAACGTGCAGATCGTGCCGCAGACAAGCCTACAGTTTCGGTACGCCGTCGAGCGCTACGCGTCCCGGTTGGATAAGGAATGGGGCGCGACGGATTGTGCGAGTTTCTTGCTTATGGAAGAGAAGGACATGTCGGAAGCGCTGACGGCTGATCACCATTTCAGGCAAGCGGGATTCACTATTCTCATGGAGACGGGCGAATAATGGCACGCGGTCGAAAGCAAAACAACAACGGCAACGGCAAACGGCTGGCCACGCAGCAATCGGTGGATCAGGCGGTCAAGAGCATCTGCGACATCATGCGGCGGGGCAACTGCGCCGGGGCGATGCAGTA
>CAYOBS010000120.1:0-3512 GCA_964402305.1 uncultured Planctomycetaceae bacterium
CATTAGCAGATCGAGGTTCTTCTGTTGCTCTGGCGGCAGGGTCTTGAATCCGAGCCGGCCGCGGCACTTGGGGTACTTCGAGCAGCTCAGCCACGGCCCTTTGCCGGAGCGGCGCAGGTTAAGTTGGGCGCCGCACTTGGGGCATGGCGTTTCGATGAGCAGCGGCGGGGCGCTCGGCAGCTTGATGCCGCCTTTCTTATCGACCTTCACTATGCCCTTGCAGTCCGGGTAGCCCGAGCAGCTCAGGAATGGCCCGAACCGCCCCTTTCGGAGAATCATTGGCTTGGAGCAGTCCGGGCAGGCCACGTCAGTCAGGCTGACGGTGACCTTCTTGCCGGACTCATCCACCGGGTGGGTGGTCTTGCATTCCGGGTAGCCGGTGCAGGCGAGGTATCGCCCGGTCTTGCTCAGCCGGTAGGCCATCGGCTTGCCGCAGTCGGGGCAGGTGTACTGGCTGGGCTGGCTCTCGGCCTTTGCGTGGACCATTTCCTCGGCCGCCCGTTTGAGGTTGTCGTGGAAAGGCCCGTAGAAGTCCTCGAGCACCTTGACCCAGTCCTGGTGGTTTTCCTCGACCTGGTCGAGCTGGTCTTCCATGCTGGCCGTGAAGCGGACGTCGAAGATCTTCGGGAAATGCTTGACCAGCTTGTCCGTGACGACCTTGCCGATATCGGTCGGCCGGAACGTGCGATCGGCGATCAGCACGTACTTTCGCGCCTGGATTGTCTGGATGATGGCGGCGTAAGTGCTGGGCCGGCCTATGCCCTCGGCCTCCAGCGCCTTGACCAGTGCGGCCTCGGTGTAGCGGGGCGGCGGCTGGGTGAAGTGCTGGCTGGGGTCGAGCTCGGCCGGGGCCACCGGCTGGCCGACGCGCAGGGCCGGCAGGATCTGCTCGCCGTTGGAGGGCATGCCCATAACGCGCAGGAAGCCGTCGAAGGCCAGCGTTCGGCCGATGGCCTTGAACTGGCCCTCGCCATCGGGCGTGTGGGCGGTGATGATCGCCTCGGTGATGTCCCACACGGCCGGGGACATCTGGCAGGCGATGAACTGCCGCCAGATAATCTCGTAGAGCCGGAACTGCTCGTCGGTCAGGGCGCCGGCAACGTCTTTCGGTATCAGGCTGACGTCAGTGGGGCGGATGGCCTCGTGGGCCTCCTGGGCGCGCTTGGCAGAGCTGTAGACGTTCGGCTGCTTCGGCACGTACGCCGGCCCGAACTGCTCGCCGATGAACTTCCGCGCCTGGGCGACCGCGTCGCCGGACAAGTGCCGGCTGTCGGTACGCATGTAAGTGATCAGGCCGACCTGCCCGCGGCCGGGGATGTCGATGCCCTCGTAGAGCTGCTGGGCGACACGCATGGTCTGCTGGGCGCCGAAGCGGAGCCTCGTCGACGCCGCCTGCTGGAGCGATGAGGTGATGAGCGGCGGCGGCGGCTTGGAGCGGCTCTCGCGGACGTTGATGTCGCTGACGGCAAATGCCGGCCCGCCGGCAGAGACGCTGCCGAAGACCGTCACTATATGCTGAGCGGGGCCTTTGGCCTCGGGGTCTTCGATTGTCTTGACGCGCTCGATGGCTACGCCAAGAGCCTTGGCGACGGCGACAGCGTCCTCTGAGGTTTCGGCCGCGAACCGCTCGCCCTTCCAGTTCACCAACTCGGCCCGGAATGCGTTGTGTTTCGCCAGGAACTCCTGCTGGGCGTCGCACGACGGCGCCACACCGCGCTTGTCTCGCTGAGCGAGGAACCCTCGCCACTGCTGGGCAAGTTGTCCCGCCGCCTGGATGTCCGGCGTGAAGACCGCGCCGATCTTCCAGTATTCCTCGGGCATGAACGCCTCGATCTCGCGTTCGCGCTCGACTATGAGCCGGACGGCGACGGTCTGGACCCGCCCCGCGGACAAGCCAGGCGCGACCTTCCGCCACAGCAGCGGCGAGACCTCGTAGCCGACGATGCGGTCCAGCACCCGCCGGGCCTGCTGGGCGTTGACCATGTCCATGTCAACCTGGCGCGGGTTGGCGAATGCATGGGTGATGGCTTCGCGGGTGATCTCGTTGAATATCACCCGGTGGACCTTCTGGCCGCGGATGCCGAGGCTCTCGGCCAGGTGCCAGGCGATGGCCTCGCCCTCGCGGTCAAGGTCGGTCGCCAGGAAGATTTCGGGGGCCGTCCTGGCGTACTTTCTTAGCTCGGCGATGACCTTCTCTCGCCCGGCCAGGAGTTCGTATGTCGGGGCGAAGCCGTGCTCGATGTCAACGCCGATTGTCTTTGTCGGCAGGTCGCGGACGTGGCCCATGGATGCCTTTACGACGTAACCATCGCCGAGATAGCGGTTTATGGTCTTGGCCTTCGCGGGGGATTCGACGATTACGAGCTTTCGGCCTTTGGGTGCCCCGGCCTTCGGCTCGCCCGAGGCTGAAGCCTTCGGGGTCGCCTTAGCAGTAGCAGCCGCAGGTTTTCCGGCAGTTTTTGCCATTTTTCACTTTTGCCGCCATCGGATAATGCCCGCCGGCTGGTAGCCGGTAGTCCCGGCGCGCCGGGATAGCCGGTAGCCCGTAGCCAGTGCAACTAGTAAAAAGCCGCCCTGGACGGGCAAGGGCAACATGTATTGACCGGGGCCAATCGGTTTGTCAAGCCCGCGCCGTTTATTTCGGACCGATTGCCATGGCCAGTTTAGGCCGAATGAATAACTATTTTGTCCGGCCGGGCGGTATTTGGCCGGGGCGACCCAACTAAGACCCCCGGAATCGTTCAAATATGGTAATATATTCTGGCAGGACGAAGCAGTGACGGACGGGGGCGGCACTCGGGGGATACGCGGAGGTTAGAGTATATGACGGTGCGGCGATTGGCGGCACCCTCACGCCCGTTAGGGGCCCCAAGGGCCGGCCCTGCGGGCTGTCAAAATCTCCCCCGTCAAGGGAGGTACGTGTTTTGCGGCGGGATGTGCCGCTGGTTGCAGGCTCTCGGAGATTGAAGCAGTTATGAATGACGCGGCAGCCTTTGGGAGTGCGGCGTCGAGCCCTTTAGGGCGAACACGCCGCTTTGGATTGCGGACCACGTGTCCGCCAATGCGGGATGCAAGGAACTCCGCGGATATGAACTCAGAACAAGGCCGCCTGGGATTGAAGATCCAGTCGCCCGGCAAGCGAAAGCGGCGTGGCCCCTGCTTCGCAGGGTCTGACGCCGCACTCCAAGGGCTTCGCTCCTTCCACGCCGCGCAATGCTGGGTGGTTGCGCCGCTCCGAAAGGGCTCCGCGAATCACGGCACCCATGACATTGCGAGTTATGGAGCACTGGGGACTTTGGAACAGGTTCCTGGTTCCGCTTTACAGGCTGCGGGCTACTGGCTACCCTGCTTTGCTGAAGCTACGCAGGGCAAGCCGGCTACTGGCTACCGGCTACCCTGCTTTGCTGAAGCTACGCAGGGCAAGCCGGCTACCAAATACAGGAGTTCCAGATGATGCGGACATTCAGGCGGCGTGGGTTCTTGCAGTTTGCGGGTCTGGCCGGCGCGGCGAC
>CAYOBS010000120.1:3612-9834 GCA_964402305.1 uncultured Planctomycetaceae bacterium
TCCGATCCCGGCTGCTACGGCGGGGAGGTCGAGACGCCCATCCTGGACGGCCTGGCCGCCAACGGCATCAGGTTCACCCAGTGCTACTCCACCGCCCGATGCTGGCCGTCGCGGGCGTGCCTGCTGACGGGCTACTACGCCCAGCAGGTCCGCATGGACCCGCCCCACGGCCTGCTGCCCGAATGGGCTCGCGTACTGCCGCACTACCTCAAGCCCTCCGGCTATCGCTGCTACGTCAGCGGCAAGTGGCACATCCGCAACGCCCCCAAGGCCGTCGCCGACGGCGGGTTCGACCGCTCATACATCCTGCACGACCACGACCACAACTTCGGACCCAAGCAGCACGAGCTCGACGACAAGGCCCTGCCGCCCGTGCCCGCCGGTACGGACTTCTACACCACCACCGCAATCGCCGGCCGGGCCATGGACTTCCTCAAACAGCACGCCAAGGAGCACGCGGGCGAGGCGTTCCTGATGTACCTGGCCTTCACCACGCCGCACTTTCCGCTCCAGGCCCCGCCGGCCGACATCGCAAAGTACGCCGGCAAGTACAAGGAAGGCTGGGACATCTGCCGCAAGCGGCGATGGGAGCGGATGACCAGGATGGGCCTCATCAACTGCGCGCTGTCGGCGCCGGATACCGGCATCATTCCGAATTGGAACCTGCCGATCGAGAAGCTTCAGCAGGAGATCGGCCCCGGCGAGGTAGGCCGGGCCGTGCCGTGGAATGACCTCACCGACCAGCAGAAGGATTTCCAGGCCGGCAAGATGTCCATCCACGCGGCCATGGTGGACCGCAACGACCAGGAGATGGGGCGGGTCATCGACCAGATCAAGGCTATGGGCGCCTTTGAGAACACGGTGATTATCTTCGTCTCGGACAACGGCGCCAGCGCCGAGCAGATCATCCGCGGCGACCGCAACGACATCTCGGCCGCGCCCGGCTCGGCCAGGTCGTTCCTGTGCCTTGGGCCTGGCTGGTCCACGGCGTCCAACACGCCGTTCCGCCTGCACAAGTCGTGGGTTCACGAGGGCGGCATAGCCTCGCCGCTGGTGGTTCACTGGCCCGCGGGGATAAAGGCCCGCGGCGAACTAAGGCACACCCCGTGCCACTTCGTGGACCTTGTGCCCACGCTGGTTGCCCTTGCGGGCGGGGCGATCGACCCGCTGTGGAACGGCCTGACGCCGCCTGCGTTGCCCGGCAAGAACCTTGTGCCGGCACTGGCCGCCGATGCCGCCATCGAGCGGGACTTCCTCTACTTCCACCACATGGACAACAAGGCCCTTCGCGTCGGCGACTGGAAGATCGTCTGCGCCGGCAATGGCAAGCCGTGGGAACTCTACGACATGCGGACCGACCGCTGCGAGTCCGACGACCTCGCCAGCAGCCAGCCCCAACGGATCGAGCAGATGGCCGAGCAGTGGAAGCGATTGGACGATGAATACCGCCGCCAGGCCGACCCCGACGGCCCGCCCGACAAGCCCGGCAAGGCCAAGGCCAAGCAGTAGCCGGCGAAAGGAAAACGGCGGAACCGGGAACCGGGAACACGGAACCAGCAGAAACGGCGGATATTGGAACCGGGTTCCGCTTTTCGCTGTTCCAGATTCCGGGTTCCGCCGTTCTGCCTTTTCCGGCTACCGGCACATCTTTTTCGCCGCCGCCAGCCTTGCCGCGGCGAAGGGCCAGTTGGCGATGGTCATGAATGCCTTCACCCAGTCGCCGCGCATGTTGGCGTACTTGAGGTAATAGGCGTGTTCCCACACGTCGCAGACAAGCAGCGGCACGACGCCCCAGACCGTCAGGTTCTGGTGCTTCTCGGCCTGGAGGACCAGCAGTTTGTCGGCGATGGGTTCCCATGCCAGCACGCCCCAGCCGCTGCCCTCGACCGCGCCGGTGGCGGCCATGAACAGGCCCATCCCCGCCTGGGCGCTGCCGAAGCTTTCAGCCATCGCCTTTTCGATCTCGCCTTCGCACTTTGAGCCACCTGGCGTCATCGAGTGCCAGAAGATGCTGTGCAGCACGTGTCCGCTGCCATTGAAGGCCAGGTCCCGGCTCAGGGCCTTGGCCTCGCCGGGCTCTATGGGCTTTTCTGTCATTGAAAGCCCTGACATGGCGGCGTTGAGGCCCTTTACATAACCGGCGTGGTGCTTGTCGTGGTGGATCTCCACCGTGCGCTTGTCGTAGGCCGGCTCGAGGGCGTCGTAAGCGTAAGGCAGCGGGGGCAGTGTGTACTTCCCGTCAGCAAAGGTGCCGGGCAGCATGGCCAGGTTTTTTTCGGGCGCCGTCATTTTCATACCTTCCTTCATGTTATCAGCCGCGGCCATAGTGAGAACCGTCCCAGCCGTGGCCGCCGCCGCAAGACCGCCTATCGCAATCGCCTCTCGCCGCGTCATCTGCTTGCTCATCGCATTCTCCTTAGCCCCAAGTGTACCCAGGCCGGACGAACGCGGCCAGTTAATCCAAGTCTAGGCGCGCAGAAAGGGGAATCGGGCGTCAGCAGGCGGAAACAGCTTCTCGCGGGGATGCAGGGTTTTCGGGCAGGTCCCTTCTAATGACATCCGGTTTGGCGGGAGGCCCTTCGCACGTCGACCACGACAACCTTGCCGGCGTCCGGCTCAAACGCAATCCGCACCGCCCGGGACAAAGCGCCCTGCCCGCGGAAACCCCGCCATCTCATGGCTTGGCATGGCGTGATTTGCGTTTGGCTGTTCATGGCTGGCTCCTTTCCGTGCGACTGCCGTGCTTTCCGCACATCTAACCAGACACCGCGGCCCGCCGTTAGTTGGCCAAGAACTCGGCCAGGCCGGCAAGAAAAAGTAGCAACCGCTGGAACTCCGCCGCCGACACGGCGTCCAACCTTCCGCGGCGCCGCTTTGCGCGGGTGCCATGGTTTGCGTAGGGCAGCCACGTTATGATGCGAAAGACGTGGTTGCTTCGTCCCGGCGCGCCGGGACTGCGCGGCACCCGAGCACTTGGCATTTTGCATTCATGGCGTTCATGGCATTCATGGCATTCGGCATTTGGCATTCATGGCATTCATGGCATTTTGCATTCATGGCATTTGGCATTTGGCATTCATGGCATTTTGCATTCATGGCATTCATGGCATTCATGGCATTTGGCATTCATGGCATTCATGGCATTCATGGCATTTTGCATTCATGGCATTCATGGCATTCATGGCATTCATGGCATTCATGGCATTCATGGCATTTGGCATTTGCCCCCGGGCCTTGGTATGATTCCGGCGTGCCGGCCCATGGTTCGAAAAAGGCCGGAAAAGGGAGAAGCAAAATGAAACGTACACTTCTGATCCTTGTGGCGGCGGCGATGGCGGCTGTGGCGGCTATGCCCGTAGCGGCCGAGGAAATCGGCTTCGTGGAAACCTACATCCTGGCAAAGGACAAGGATGAGGCGATCAAGCAGCTAATCCCCGGCACGGATGATTATTATTACTATCAGTGCCTCCGCCAGCAGGCGGCCGGGAAATATGAGCAGGTCGATGCCGTCGTCCAGAAGTGGCTCGAGCGCCGCAAGAACGAGACCTGCCCGCAGATAATCGAGATCCAGCACCGCCAGGCGCTGCTTGGCTACAAGATCGCCCCCGACAAGTCGCTGAAGTACCTCACCGAGAAGCTGGACCTCCGCTTCGACCACCAGCGGCAGATCGCCGTCAAGAGCACGCTGCCGACGAAGCTCGACCCCGCGCTGATCGGCCGGGACACGCTCACGCGGCGCGCGTGGGCGTCCAACAACCGCAACAACCTGGACGGCTTCGAGGCGTCGGCCTTGGAGTGGCTCCAGGCCGCCGAGATGAACCCGCGCGAGCTGCGGGCGTACCTCCAGCGGCTCGCCCGCCCGGACTACGACGGGCTTGTGGGGCTTGTCGCCAAGGATCTTGCCGAGAAGGACCCGGGCAGCGGCGGATTCGGCTCGGTGCCGATCCACAATAAGCTGTTGAAGGACCAGCTTGACGCGCTGGCCAAGCTGCGCGGCGACCTTCTCCGCAACTCGAATTTCGTGAACGCGTACCTGGTGCGCCTGCGCCCCGGCGAGGATGTCAACTGGCGCCAGCAGCCGGATGAGGAGCTTTCGTACCTCGAGCGGATGTGGTCGTTCGTCAAGGGCCTGGACCCTGCCTTCAACTCGCTCAAGGCCAACGTGCTGTATCACCGGCTTTCCTTCGACCGCACGCGCGGCGTGTACGACAAGGGTCGGTTCATGGAGTACCTCAAACTGCCGCGGCGGGTGTTCTACATCCCGCTGCCAGTCGAGCGCAGAGCGGACTTCCAGCGTTTCGCGGCCGACCTGGGCGCCAGCTTCGAGCAGCAGACCCTCCTGCCGCCAATCGGCGGCGGGGATGAGCCGCTGATCCGGGCGTACCTGGAGCACTTCTTCGTCGAGGAGGACACGTACCAGCCCTACGCCGAGTTCATAAAGGATGACTACCTCAAGAAAGTCTTCGCCGAGACGAAGCTGCTTGCCGGCGTCGGCGAGGCTGAGAAGTGGACGGCCATGCTGCCGCCTGAAGAGTACAAGGCCCTGACCGAGCGCGTGGACCTGGACTTCGCGGCGACAAATGCCAAGTACTTCGGGCCGGAGGAAAAGATCACGCTGGATGTGGATGTCAAGAACGTCAAGTCGCTGATCGTCAAGGTCTACCTCGTCAACGCACTGAAGTACTACCAGCAGGTCGGCGAGCCGGTGCCGCTTTCGCTGGACCTCGACGGGCTGGTCGCCAACGAGCAGAACTCCTGCGCGTACACCGAGGCGCCGCTGCGGCGCGTGCGGCGGACGTTCGAGTTTCCCCAGCTTGCCGGGCGCGGCGTGTACGTGATCGAGTTCATCGGCTCGGGCAAGCGAAGCCGGGCCCTGGTGCAGAAGGGCCGGCTCGCGTACGTCAGCAAGCTCACCCCGGCGGGGCACGAGTTTACTATTCTTGACGAGGCCAGCAAGCCGCTGCCGGATGCGAAGATCTGGATGGCGGAGCGGTTCTACGAGGCCGACAAGGACGGCACGATCACCCTGCCGTATACCACCGAGCCCAAGAGCCAGCCGATAGTGCTGGTCCATGGCGAGGCGGCCACGCTCACGCGATTCGACCACAAGGCCGAGAGCTACTCGCTGACGTGCGGCTTCTACGTTGACCGCGAGGCCCTGCTTGACCGCCGCAACGCGACGCTGCTGGTCCGCCCGCAGCTTACTGTGACTGGCCAGCCGGTCTCGCTGAAGCTGCTCAAGGAAGTCGAGCTCAGCATCGTCAGCACCGATCTCGACGGCGTGCAGTCCACCCAGAAGGTGCCGGACTTCAAGCTCTTCGAGGACCGCGAGAGCACCTACGAGTTCCGCACGCCGCAGCGGCTCACCTCGATTCGGTTCAGGCTCACCGCAAAGGTCAAGAACATCAGCCAGGACAAGGAAGAACCTCTCTCCGCCTCGCGTAGTTTCGCCGTCGACTACACCTTGGTGGCAGTGTCGCGTTCAAGGCAGCCCCTGGAGGAGAAGATGGCCTTCATGGCCCAGGCGGATATGGTCCCGGAATCACTCTACATGCTTCACGCCGACGGCAAGTATGCCCTGGAGATGCGAGGCCGAAACGGCGAGACGCTGGCGGACAGGCCGGTGCGGTTGAGCTTCAAGCATCGCGACTTTACGGAGCAGGTCCACGTTTCGCTGAAGACCGACCAGGCCGGGCGGGTCGAGCTCGGCGAGCTTGAGGATATCGAGCGCGTCGCACGGGACTCGCGGATGAACTCCATCAAGTGGGCCTACCAGATCTGGCAACCCGTGATGGACGCCCACAACCTGCCGGGCGTCCTCCAAGGCAAGGCGGGGCAGAAGCTCACCGTGGCCTACACAGGTCACGCCGACAAGCCGCTGCAAAAGGAGCTTTCGCTGCTGGAGGTCCGCGACGGTGCGTTCACGGCTGACTGGTTCAAGGCGCTGCGCATCCACGACGGTTTGATCGAGATCGAGGACCTCCCAGCCGGGGATTACAGCCTGCGGCTCAAGTACGCCAACAAGGACATCCCCATTCGCCTTGCCGACGGCAAGGCCGAGGCCGGGTATGTCTCCTCCCAGGCGCGCCGGCTTGAACTGGGCGAGAGCAAGCCCGTGCAGATCGCCTCGGTCAAGGCTGACAAGGACAGCGTCACCATCCAGCTCGTCAACGCCAACGCGTGTACGCGCGTTCATGTCCTGGCGGCCAGATACATGCCGGA
>CAYOBS010000121.1:0-9814 GCA_964402305.1 uncultured Planctomycetaceae bacterium
GGGCTCGACGGGCGCCGGGGCGGGCGCAGGGGCGGTCGCGGCCTCGACGGGCGCCGGGGCGGGAGCAGGGGCGGGCGCGGGCTCGACGGGCGCCGGGGCGGGCGCCGGGGCGGGCGCGGCCTCGACGGGCGCCGGGGCGGGCGCCGGGGCGGGCGCGGGCGCAGCTTCGGCAGGTGCCGGAGCGGCTATGGCGGCGGAGATCACTTCCTTGCGTTTCTGCGCCAGGGCCAATTGGGCCTGTGCGTCGCGTCGCATGGACGCGGTGAGGAACTCGCTGGTAGCGGCCTGGGCGAAGCCCTGGATCGCGTCGTCGAGTTCGCCGGCCGCCAAGGACCGTTCCGCGGTTCGGTAGGCTTCCATTGCCCCAGCCTGCTTGCGGATGGCGTTTGGCACCTGCGCCAGATAGTCTTCCAGTTGCTGCTTCTGGGCATCCGCCAGGGCCGACTTGTTGTCTTTCAGGATGTCGCTAACCTTGAGGAGCGCCGTCTGGGCTTCCTGAAAATTCAGGGCCTTGTAATCGGCGATCCCCTGGGCGAGCAGAACCTTGGCCTTATCGGCGGCGGCATCCTGGGCGAATGCCCACGAGCCCGAAGCTGAAATGGCCGCGACAATCAAAACGTGGTAGAGAGATTGGCGTCCAATCACCACTGCTCAACTCCTTTGTAAAACAACCTTCACAACCGGCCCTGCCCGCAATTGGGCTTTGGCAAGCCCGGCCGCTACCGACTATCCGCCGATATTGGCCGGCGGCCTGCCTTGTCGTACTCTCACACGAAGTCACACACCCGCGGAAAACAATCCGCCGGACAACCACGGAATCCTTAAAGGTGATGCCGGATTTCACCGACACCGCCAGGTTCGCGCCACGCGGACTCATCCGGGCGGCGATAATACGTCGGCACCGAATCCTAATGCAAGTGCAAAAAAGCACGATTACTTCCGGCCGCACATTGCGGCAGGCAGTTACTCGGTGGCGGCCTTGCGCACCGCCTCTTCCAGTTCCCTGCGACGGTCGCTGCCGTCGTCCCATGCCTTGAGGCGCGATTGAAGCCCGCCTTCGGCATCCACGTACAGCATCTCGCACGTCCTGTAGTTGAAGCCCTTGCGGGACAGCATTTTCTTGAAGTCCAGCCTCACGGCCACGCAGCCGGTCGAGAAGTCCACATCCGCGGACTTTTTGCCCCTGCCCATCGGATCGATCAGATCGACCTTCTCCACGCCGCCGACAAATTCGCCCACCTGGACGTCGAAACTTTTCGCCACCCACTGGCCCCACTGGCGCGCGTAGACCGTAGCGGTCATCTTGTTGGCCAGCGGGTTGGCGCCGGTGATGAAGAAGTTGACCTCGCGATGCACCGACACCGGGTCGGACCATTCGCCGGGCTTGCTGGTCAGGAACTTCTGCCGGGCCTCGGCCTGGCGGTCCTTGGCCACCGCCTCGTCGTACGTCAGCAGCGGGTTGACGACCACCAGTTGCACCCGGTAGCGGTAGCTGGGGCCAATGGTCATCGTGCTGTCGTCGAAGAAAGCGATAGTCGCCTGGCCCGCCGGGGCGGGCTGGGCCGGCGGAACCGGCAGCTCCGGCTGGACCCATTGCCTCCGATCGGCGCGCCAGACCGGCAGGTAGCTCGGCTGGAGAATCTGCTGCTGCATGGTGAGCACGTGGTCACGGGCGTCGCGGACTTCCTTGACGTTCTTGCCGTCGAAATCGGGAATTTCCGGCAGCGCGATCGGCTTGCCATTGGCGTCCAGGGGCGTGGTCTGGACGAGGACGGTCTTAGCCTTGGACCAGTCTCCGCCGGCCGGGGCCTGCTGAACCTCGACGATCAGCTTGTAAGGCACGACCGACTGGAACGGGACGGCCTTGAGTATGTCCTTCCACGTTGCACCCAGGGCCTCCAGCGGGTAACCGCTCAGGCCGCCGGCCAGGACCACATCCCCCAGCGGCGTCTTCTTGGGCAGCTCGATCGAGCCCGTCATCACCGGCTTGGCGGGGGCAGGCATCGCGGTGATCAACTGTTCAATACCGACCTGCATCTCCCGTATCTTGTCCTCGACGGGCTCGATGGGCATTCGCGGCTCGGCCAGGTCGATCGACGCGGCCGGCGGCGGAGACATGGCCCGGTGGTCGTTGAGCCGCCCGACCCAGGTCGGCACGGGCGGTATCGATTTGTCGGCCCCGCTGCCGGAGTACATTTTCTGGACGGTCCCGGCCGCGGCCAGGAGCTTCGCATCCGCCTGCGTCGGCGAGACCAGCACCGTCTTGCCCTCCGACGCGATGAATATCTTCAGTTTGGTCGGCGAGGAGAACAGCCACTGCCAGATCGCCAGTCCCAGTGCCAGCAGACAGACCGCCAGCACCAGCTTTTCGACATGCCGTTCAATCATCGTAACATTCTCTGCCTTGGCCATTCACCGGCCTCCTCGCATAGACTTCTGCGGAGCAGAAACGCTCGCGTTTTGTTTACTTGCCGACCTTGCCAAACTGCACAGCCAACGAGGCCGGCATCAGATCGCGGATCCAATCGGCCAGCAGGAGCATCTCGCCGTCGACCTGGACCCTCATAACCGGCTCGATGCCGTAGTAGTACGCTTCCTTGGCCGCCTGCGGGACCTCGCAGGAGAGGCTTATGTTGGTAACGGTGTGGTAGTTCTGCGTTTCCAGCGCGCTGGTCAGCCGGCGGATATGCCTGGTCGGCATGACCACGACGAACCTGTACGGCACGACCGCGTACTGGAGGCCTGTCTCCCGCTGCGTCAGGCGGGAGACTTTCTGGCCGGTAGTGGACGCGGTAAGGGACGCGAATATCTTGATGCTGTCAATGCGTTTTACCGCGCTGTTCAGGACGGAGGGCTTTCGCACGGCGGCGTCCTGGGCCTGCTGTTCGGCCATCCACTGGCGGTTGGTCGCGATAATTGCCCGGATGATCTCGTCGGTCAGCCACAGGTTCACCTGGGCCTCCCAGAGCTTGTCTTCCGAGGCGGACGTCTCGGCGGTGAAGACCCGGTCCAGAGCAGATGACTCGATGTAGATCAGCCCCTGCTCCGCCTTATGGAGCCTGGCGCTCCGGGAGGCCTTCTCGGACACCACGGCCTGGTCCTTGAACTTCTCGGCGAGCTTGTCGAACTCGGCCTTGACCTCCTCCGGTGTGGGCGGAGCGGTCGGCAAGAGTTCATCGGGCCGTGGGGCCGTCATCTGATTGGGCCGCGGGGCGATCATCTGGTCAAGAACCTTGGTGTACTGCTTGATGAAGGTGAAGGTTAGCCCCTGGTCGAGGTATTGCTGCCGATTGATGGGAAACGCGTTGACCTCGGAGACCGTGCTGACCTGCAGCTTCAACACGGGCAGATTCGCCCGGTTGAAGTTCAGTCACGCCTGAAGGTCGTCCTTGCCGGCCTTGGTCAACTCGGCGATTCTCGCCTCCATGGCCTTGACGGCATTGGGGTCGGCCTTCAACTGCTGATCGGCCAGGTCCCTGAGCTGGGAAGACACCTGAGTGCGGCTCTGGAGCGTCGTGCTTATGTTGCTGCTCAGGTAGTAGAACAAAGCTCCAACGCCGCCAATAACCACCACCGCGGCGAGGATCACATAGAACAGGTTCTCACGCACGAACCGCATACGCGTTTTCTCCCACGCACCGGCCAAGCCACTACTGGGCCGGTTTCAGTTGTTGGTTAACGTCGGCGCCGGAGATCCAGCCGGCGCCAAGGCTCTTGCCGCCCGCATCAAAGGCCTTCACGCTATACCACGACACCGTCGCTTTGATGCGGAAATCCTCGACGGTCAGCTTCGTCCCAGCGGGCAGCTTGACAATCTTTTTCTTGTCGGCCATGGCGTCGGACGTGTCGAAGTCCGGGAACATCTCCACTTCCTTGCCCAGCACGTACGCATAGAGGTCCTTGCCATCCTTGGTCTTGACGTTGATCTTGACGTCGTCCAGGACGACGCCGTCATTGAGAATCTCGACGAACCAGATGATCTTGAACTGTGTGTCGTTGATGGAGTCCTCGTCGGGCATGAGCGGGTCGGGCCTGGCCACGCCCGTCGCGCCGGCCACGCCCGCCGGGCCCCTGGCATCCATCCTCATTCCGCCGGCGGCGGCGCCGGCCTGCCACTCCACGCTATGGGTAACAACCGTCATGGCGCTGAACCAGCGGGCATATTCCTGACTGTACTTGCGAAGGTCGGCTACCATCGTGTTGGCGTTGACCTGCTCGCGGGGTGTCCGGGCGCCAAGCGTCACCTTGAAGCCCGGTTTGCCCCTGGTAGTCTTGACGGCCACGGCGGACTCCCCGCCGGCCGTCATGGCCGCGCCAATGTCCGGAAAGTACACCGCGTCCATTCCCTCGACAATGATCACGTTACGATCCTTGCGCGGCTTGGCCTTGAAGGCCCCGACCTGCTGTATGCGCTGGAGCAGCATCAGCCGCATCACCTGGAGCTTCAGCGCCTCGCCCTCCATCGCCTGAAGGCTCTTGACGTCCACGGGGGCGCTGTTGGCGTCCAGCTTGATCTTCCCCAGCACATCCTTGCCCAGCGACTTGAGCCTGGCGGCCGGGGTGGTCTGGAGGTTGCGGAAGCCGCTAAAATCCCGCGGGTCCAGCAGTACCGAGGCTGCCTCGTTCAGGGCGTTGGGGTCGGACAGGCCCCGCCCGGTGAGGATCTGATCCCGCAAGGCCGGGTTGACGTACTCCCGGTACTCCAGCAGCCTGGCGTAGTTCATCAGCAGGGGCTGGTCGGGCGCGACGGACCTTATCGACTCCTCGACGACCGCCATCATCGACGGCCAGAAGTCGCGGTAGCCCAGCAGGGCCGCACGCTGCTTCATGGCCTGCTCTTGTTTGGCGTCCTGGCCCGCGACGCCCTTCCACTGCGTCATGGTGGCTTCGATCTTGTCGATGGTCGCCTGGGCGGCGTTGAGTTTGCTCTTGTTTCGCAGGGCGGCACTGTCGGTGTTGGCGCGGTAGCCGGGGCAGAACATCGCCGCCAGCAGCACCACCGCCGCGCCCACGAAATACGGGCGTTTCTTCTTCCACAGCCTGAACCGGACGATCTCCTCCGGCAGGAGGTTGGTGCCGACCCGCTGCTTGCCCAGGCCCTGGACCGCCAGGCCGTAAGCGACGGCCAGCGCGGGCACGTTCTCCTGGAAGGCCGGCGCGTTGACGGACGGCGAGAGCGTCAGCTTGTTGAACGCGTCGACGCGGGTGACGCTGACGTTGATGTTCTGCTCGATGAACTTCTGGAGGCCCGGCAGGCGGAAGCCGTTGCCCAGGCCCACGAGCCTCTTGAAGCGGGTCTCGCGGTGCAGCGAGGTGTAGAAGCCGATGGACCGCTGGATTTCCTGGACCAGGTCGGCGAAGACCGGCCTCATGGCCTGGAAGATCTGGCGGGCGTATTTGCTCGACGCGGCTGAGAGCTTGAGTTCCTCGGCCTTGTCGAAGGAAAGCTTGAAGGTCCGGACAAGGGACTCGGTGAAGTTGTTTCCGCCGATCTGGATGGTGCGGGTCCAGAGCCGGCCCTTGTCGGCGATGACGAGGTCCGTCTTGTCGGCGCCGACGTCGGCGAGGATCGTCGCGCCTTCGGCGTCGAACTGCTCGTCGTACATCATGAAGTTGTAGAGCGACAGCGGCGCCACCTGCACGACGTCGACGGGCAGGGCCGCCTCGTTGAAGTGGTGGAGCATCTCGGCCACGTCGGACCGCTTCATCGCGAAGATGCCGACTTCCACGTCGGGGCTGTCCGGGTCGCGGAAGGTCTGGTATCGCCAGATGACCTCGTTGATCGGGAACGGTATCTGCTGCTCGGCCTCGAAACGGACGATGTCGGGAATCCGCTTGGCCTCGACGGGCGGCAGCTTGACGAACCGGCTGAAGCTCGCCTGGCCCGGCACGGAGATAATCACCCTGCTGCCGGCGATGGTGTGGCTTGCCAGGAACCTCTGGAGGGCGTCCCGGATAAGCTGGTCCCTGTCGACTTCGGGTTCCGAGAGGATGCGGGGGTGCGGGAGGACCTCGAACTCCGCGACCTCGAACTGCCCCCCAACATCGCGCAGCTTGAGGGCCTTGAGGGCACACTGCCCTATGTCGATGCCCCAAACGGTTCTTGCTCTGGCCATGCTCACTCCTCGGCTCGCGACGCCCGGGCCGCGATGGCGGCCCATCGTCTCGACTCGACACAACGCCTGCCGGCGAAACATGCTCTCGGCCCGGTGGTTCAACCTTCAGGTTTGCTGCGCACCGCCGCGGGCAGGCGGTATGATATACACTTCGTCCCCGGCGGGCAACACCGTGTCAAGCGATTATCCGCCGCCGGGAAAGGTTTCCGTTTTCCGTGGTATTTC
Source organism: uncultured Planctomycetaceae bacterium (assembly GCA_964402305.1). Taxonomy (GTDB): domain Bacteria; phylum Planctomycetota; class Phycisphaerae; order SM23-33; family SM23-33; genus JAUWQU01. The sequence goes on from CAYOBS010000121.1 coordinate 6,342, forward strand.
CGAATGCTCCGATTCGCCGTCACGACGCTCGGCTGCAAGGTCAACCAGTACGACGGGCAGGCCTTGTCAAGCGCCCTTGAAGCCGCCGGATTGGCACGGGCGACCGCTCACGCACCGGCCGACCTGCTGGTCATCAACACCTGCTGCGTAACCGCCTCGGCCATGGCCAAGAGCCGTTACGCCATCCGCCGCGCCGTGCGAAACCGCCCGGACGCCGCGGTGTTCATCGCCGGATGTTACAGCGATTACGACCAGATGCAACTGCGAAAAATACTCGACGGCCTCGGCGTGCCCAGCCATCGCACGCTGCTGGCCGGACACCACCACGACGTCGCCGCGGTCCTCGGCGATTTCATCCGCCGCCTCGAACTGCCACCGCAACCGGCCGGAAAACAAAATAACGCCCACGCCGGGGCAATCCGCGACAAACCGCCCGCGCAGCTCCGCGGGCCGGGCACAATAAGAGCACGCCGGCTCGCCGCGGTCAAGAGCAATGTCCCCGCAACGCAAAACCTTCCTTCAATCGGACGGTTCCCGGGCCGCCAGAGGGCGCTGGTCAAAATCCAGGACGGCTGCGACGCTTTCTGCTCCTATTGCATCGTGCCGTACACCAGGCCGCGGGTCTGGTCGCGCCAGCCCGATGAAATCCTACGCGAGTGCCGGCGCCTTGCTGAGGCCGGACATCGCGAAATTGTCCTGTGCGGCGTTTTCCTGGGCGCTTTCGGCCGGGGCACGGCCAGGCGCCGAAACTGGCCCGCCGCCGCGACAGCGACGCCGACATCGCCGGTAAAAAACGCCCTGGCCGAGCTTATGCGCCGCGTCTGCGACATCCCCGGCCTGTGGCGCGTCAGGCTGTCCAGCCTCGAACCACTCGACGTTACCGACGAGTTGCTGGATGTGCTGGCCAACTGCCCCAAGGCGGCGCCTCACCTGCACCTGCCGCTTCAGTCCGGCTCGCCGGAAATCCTGCGGCGCATCAACCGCCAATACACCGCCGACCAATACCTCCGCTGCGTCGGCCGCGTCCGCCAGGCGCTCGACAGGCCGGCGCTGACCACCGACATCATCGTCGGCCTGCCCGGCGAGACCGACGACGACTTCGCACAGACCCTCGACGTGGTACGCCAGGCGGGCTTCGCCGAGATTCACGCATTCCCCTTCAGCCCCGTCGAACCGACCGCCGCGTGGCGCCAACGCGACCAGGCGCCGCCTTTAGATAAGGTAAAGGCCCGCCTGGCCGCACTCGCCGAGGTCGGGGCCAGGACGGCCCGGGCGTACCGCCTGCAATTCGTCGGGCAGACCGTCGAAGCGGTTGTCGAATGCCCCTCTCGCAGCGCATGCACGAATAGAGGCAGTTCGAATAGGGGCGAATCAGATAGGGACGGTTCAGATAAGAACGTTGACCACTCGCCCGTCCGCCAAGCCATGACCGACCGCCACCTGTCCGTGAGCTTCACGCCGCCGGCCGGCGCCCGCGGGCTTACCGGGCGGGTCATCCGCCTGGCCATTAACGCCCTGACGCCCGAAGGCCTGGCCGGGGTGGCGGTGGAGTGATGGCGTGTCCCTTGCTCACACGTCCCCGTCAGATATTACTTAGAGCAGCGAAATAGGAAAGCTAACGAATGGCATGAAGGTAAGCTATGCCGGCCATGATGCCATGACAAAGAATCTCTCTACGCCCCCATTGTCAGAACGTGGTCTTCTGGAAGGTTATAGAGGAGTTTCTTTCGCATGAGATGGAACCTCATCCCATCGAGAAGAAGCTCCTTGTCGCAGAAGTCGTAACCACGTTTGGCGTACCAGTCCTTTCGATCATCAACGGCCCAGAGATGGATGGTGGCACAATGAGAGTTCCTGCCGCACGTTTCCGTCCAGCGCATCAGGTTGCCCGCGATTCCTTGGTCTTGGCAAGACTTGTCAACGGCGATCGTGTCAAGAAGGATGTCATCGCCTGGAACTACTCGGAAACTCACATATGCCTTGATGTCTCCATTTCTCTGGTAGACATAGGTCTGCCGGCGAGGGTCAATCGTCATCTCGTACCAGAGGTCTCCCCATGAGAATTTGTCGACGAAATCCCGTCCACACGAAATCTTGGGACGAACTTGGTCGGCGTCGGCCAACTTGCGGACACAACCGCATGTGAACAAGCGATTGTTGGGAAAGACCTTCTTGAGGAAGATCGCCCTGTCATAGTCCCCGATCATGAGTCCGAAGTGGTTCGGCAGGATGGAAGCGCCGACACGCACCACCAACGAGTACGATGAGATCTCTGCGGGGCCGATGGCCTCGATGGCCTGATACGCCTTCCAAAACGTGCTTCCTGAGTGGATCGAACCATCCAACAGCAAAACCCGTTTCCCTGCAATGAGAGAAGCGTGATCAGGGTCGCTGGGAAATGACACTATCTCCGTCGCCCTGTCATAGGCAATCGGAACGTGTATAACCTTGGATGCAGCATCTCCTGCCACCTGCATAGCTGCCTGAGCAAGGGTCCCGCCTGATGGGCCGATGGGACACCATAGCGTCGGCATCTCCTCCTTTAAGGCAACGAGCCTACTCCAGAAGTCCTTCAGATAGGCTGCGACCTCTTCATCCGAAAGAAAGATGGTGTTCAAGGCTTCATGCCCCCCGATGCATCCGCGGAACGCAGATTGGGTGCTGCTCCAGTTCTTCTGAGAAGGTCCTGAAATAGCAGTCGCTGCACGCGCAGCCCCCGTCTACGGCTCGGCACCCGGTCGTGGATTCATGGAGAGCCACCCCGCAGATCAGGCACTTCGTCGGCTGGAATAGCTCGACCACCTCGCTTTCGCTCATCTTAAGTAAGTCTGTCCCTGAGATTGGCATTTCTGTGGCTCCTTTTAGAAGGCCCGTCATTATTGTCTACGAACCACGTGCCCTTCAAGATCTTACGTCGGATATTTCGTAACCTCTCTTCGGTTCCAGGCTGTTGATCCCTTGGAGGATCTTGCCCCAGATGTACTCGCGAACAACCTTCCCTTCCTCAGCTCGCTTCAGCGTGGCCGCAGATATTTTGGCAGCGCCCGCCAATTGATTGAGGCTCCAGCCCTCGGTGATTCGGACTTCCGACAGTTTCGACTTGTTCCTGGCCATTATCAACACCTTCACCTTGACGCATATCGGCTATTTTTATCCAAGTTTACGATACAATGCTCTAAATAGCTTAATAATGCATCTTATGCCGCCAAGTCAACATAAAAAACGGAAACTTGCCATACTTTTTTTGCACCCTGCCTTCTGGGACCATTGGTTAGCGTCCCTATTTTAGATCGCCTGATCCATCGAGTCGCCTTTGAAGGGGCAATATGGGCTTTATGCCAAATGCCGCCAAGTTCTTCCATTCCGGCCGGGAGGGTGATAGACTTACTTTTGACCGGGATTGGCCTTGCGATTGGGCGGCATGCCGAAGAGGAACCTCATCTGGATCGCGGTGATCGTCGGAGCGGGCGTGG
>CAYOBS010000122.1:0-9759 GCA_964402305.1 uncultured Planctomycetaceae bacterium
CCAACGGCTACTCCCCGATCCTGCCGCCACCGCGCCACGTCTCGACTCTACCGAACGCGAATGGACTCGCTCGAAGGAAAGATTGAAGCTCGGAACGAAGAGACCGGAAAGATACTCTGGGATGTCGTGATCTACACCGTCAAGATCGACCCGAGCCTCGAACAAGACGTTCAATGGGTGTTCATCACCGGACTGGCGGTTCGGGATAATACACTCCTGGTGACCAACGAAAAAAACGAGCGATACATTCTCGATCTCAAGACCAGGAAGGTCGAGAAGGTGAAAAGGACCAAAAGGAGAAACCGTGAATGTCCCGAAGGAACGATCCCGAGTCAGCCCCCCAATAATGAAACGGTTGTTACAGATGAATGGAGTGGATGCAATGAAGACCCGTTGGAATGATCTGTTGAAGCGGAAAGTCCTCGCCGAATCTCTGGTGGCGCTGGGCGTCTTGCTTGCCGTCGCCGGCGGGGCACTCGCTGCCGAAGGCCCCGCGGCGGCAACCAAATCGGCCTTGAGGAACCCGGCGCTTGACTGGGAGAGCCTTCCCATTGTCAGAACCGGCGTCCAGGTCTGGTCACATACCTCGAAGAGCCCCCTGAACTTCACGGTCATGGACTGGACCAACTACACCCTGCAGGACGCAAACGGCTATGAGCAGGCGCTGTTCAAGGGGAAGTCGGGCATGTTGATTCACGCCTGGTTCGATCCATCGCTGGCGGTCGGCAACCTGAAGTTGCACTTGAAAGACGCCCAGACCCCGGACTACAATTTGCCATTCAAGGACTATTTCAATTCCAAGGAGTACCCTCACTGGCTGTGGTGGAATCAGGGCAACATGTTGTGGGCCTTTCCGTGCCTGCCGTTCGATTCCGTGTTCAAGGCGGCTGTCGCCAATCGCCCCCAATGGTATCAGTACACCCTGCACGTCTACCGGGAGGACCGTTTCTCCGAGTTCCTTACACGCGGCGAATTGGAAACGCTCCGGGACAAGATCCAACGCCCCGTCGGCATGTTTCCCGGGGCAGACCCAGGCAACCGGACAGAATCCGGGGCGAAGGACATCGGCGAGCAAAGGACAGCCGTTATCTTCGATTCCAAGACCGCCGGGGTCGTCCGGAGCGTCAAGATCGAGCCGCCTTCCGCGGCGAGCGCAAGTCTGGATCGTCTCTTCATCCGCATGACGACGGATGGCTGTGTCACGGCCGACCTGCCGGTGTCGATGTTCTTCGGGGGCTACCTGGGCGTCGACATGCGCAACGCCAAGGGAATGCCCGCCGGCTATGACGGCAAGAAGCTCTATTGCTACTTCCCCATGCCCTTCTGGAAGTCGATGAAGATCGAGTTGGTCAACAAACAGGCCGCCGCGCTGCGGATGACCTACGACATCGGCTGGTCAGATCGCAACCCTTATCCACAAAAATCCACGGGCGCCTTCAAGGTCAAGTTCAACGACACGACGCATGTCAAGGCGGGAGAACCGGACTTCCTGAACCTGGATGTGGAAGGATCCGGCGTGCTGGTGGGGTGCGTCTCACGGCTCACGGGCGACATCGAAGCGAACTTCAGCATTTTCTCGGACGGATCGCGGACTCCGCGAGTGGAGCCCACCGGTGGTGAAGACTATTTCAACCACAGTTACGGCATCCACCCCGGGTTTTCCACGGCGTTCAGCGGAGGGCTGGGAGATCGCATCGCCTACCGGTTCCATATCATTGACTATGTTCCGTTCCTGGATTCGCTGAAGTTGACGCAGGACCATGCCAGGTACTTTACCCATGACCGCGCCGGCGATTTCCTCAGCGCGGCCTTCTACTACCACAATCCAAAGAAGGTTCTCGTCCAGACGGACAGCCTCGACGTCGGCAAACAGCAGTCCGAGGCTGCGCATAAATACCGGATTGCGGGCAGCGAGAGAAGAACGCGTATCCAGAAGGATACGGCAGGTTACGAGGGCGCCTTCGATAAACTCATCCCGGACGAGGGCCGGTGGACCGACAAGGAGTCGAGTTTCGTGGTTGCCATCCAACCGAACAATGACGGGGTGCGCATTCGCAAACGCATCAACCAGACGGCGTATCACCAGGAGGTCGACGTGTACGTGGACGGCGTCAAGGCGGGCGTATGGTTCGAGCAAGGCGCCAATTATGTTCTGAATTACGACCATCGGGGATACCGCGACACAATTCAAAAAGAGTATGCCGGGAAAGGGGAAAAAGTGCCGAGCTGGCAGGATGGAACAATACCGGCAAAGTTCCGGGACACCGAGTTCGAGATTCCCGCATCTCTGACCGGCGGCAAGAAGGAAATCCAAATCCGAATGGTCGCCAAGGGATCATTGGCCGTTATGCCGGCCGATGTGGGATTGACCAATGAGTATTATTACTGGATCTATTCGTATTCAAAAGATCGTTGAGTTCCTCGCGGGGCTGATGGTGACTCTGTGCCGCCGCCATCCTCCCCCACAGCCGGCACGTCGCGCCGCTCGGCCTTGCTGAAGACACAGCCGCAGTAGTCCTGCATGTAGAAGGACTCGGCTCTGGCGATCTCGTACATCCGCCGCGATCCGCCGGCTTTGCGCCAGTTGCGGGGCCAGTACTGCACGCCGGCGACGCCGGCCGCGGCGGCCTGGCCAGCGGCGTCGACCTGGGCGAGATCCTTCCACCGCGAGATGCCAAGCGTGCATGCCAGCACCGTCAGGCCCTTGCGGCGGGCAAACTGGGCCGCGCGCTCCAGCCGCAGTCTGAAGCACTCCGCACAGCGCCGGCCCCGTTGCGGTTCGGCCTCCATCCCGGCCGTGCGGGTAAACCACCGCTCAGGATCGTACGGCCCTTCCACAAACTCGACCCCCAGCTTCCGGCAGTGGTCGCGCACGCAGTCGCGCCGGCGCTCGTACTGCTCGCGCGGGTGAATGTTTGGGTTGTAGAAGTAAACCACCGCCTGCAGGCCGGCGCAGCCCAGTGCCCGCAACGGCTCGCCGCTGCACGGGGCACAGCACGCCAGCAGCAGCAACTCCCTGGCCCCGCCGAGCCCGACGAGGTCGTCAGCCTTGGATGTCTGCCTTCGCCCGGACATGCCCATTCTCCGCCCCGCCGTTGCTGGAAATTATTTCGCGATCAGCCCTCCGACGCCTGCGCCGCCGCCGCCGCGTCAGGCCCCCGCGGCGCACCCGGCGCATCCCAGGTGCCGACCACTTCGTATACGTGCATCTCCATGCCGAGCCGCCCCGCCATGACGAGGTCCATCATCTCCTCGCCAGCCCGCTGGAGCTGCTCGTTGGCAATGCATGCGTAATGGTCCGCCGCCGACCGCCACTGGAGATACTGCACCAGTTCCGTGCGGTCCTGGCTGACGTGCAGGTTGGCCGAGACGAACCCCGGCTGGGCCGCGAAAAGCGGCATTACCCGCCGCGACATCTCCAGCAGCCGCTCGACGTCCGCCGGCTGCACGGAGAACCGGACCATCACGGTCACCACCGCGTCGTCCTTGCCAATCGTCGTCACAATCCCGGCCTCCCAGACATTTTCTCTTGGCATACCAATCCAACTGCATCCCGGCCTCGGCGAGATTATACGCCCCAAGGCCGCCAAAGAAAGCATAAGCTCTGCCGACCCGAAACAGGGTATTTCGGTAGAGTCGAGACGTGGCGCGGTGGCGGCAGGATCGGGGAGCAGCCGTTGGCCGGCGGCGACGCGGGACTGTCGAGGCTTGAGCGGCATGGGCGGCTCCGCGAACAGAATTTCGCCGTTTTCCTTATTGTGGTATCTGTCCCCGAAACCTCCTGCGACTCATGGGCAAGATGCCCATGCTACGGCTCCGCGTCTCCGCATCTTCTTACCTCCGCGTTCTCGGCGACCTCTGCGTGAAACTGCTTCTTCTGCTTCTTTTTCTACTTCGCCGGGCAGATCACTCGGAAGCCGACGTTGTGGACCTTTTGCCACTTGGGGTAGCTCAGGCGGAAGGCGCTGGTGCTACGGAAGGGCCTGTCGGCCCATGAGCCGCCGCGGACTACCCGCTCGCCGGCGGCGGCGTCATCGTCCCGGCCGAGCCGGCCGTCGGCGCCGGGGCTGGCGGGCGCGCTGGCTGGCGCGCGGGCGTTACGCGCCTTTGGCCGGGCCTTCGATCTTCTTGATGAACGCCGAGAACAGGTCGATCGGCACCGGCAGGAACGTCGTGGTGTTGTGCTCGCTGGAGATTTCCCGCATCGTCTGGAGGAACCGCAACTGAAGGGCGATGGGCTGCTCGGCGATCATCGCGGCGGCCTGGACCATCTTTTCCGCGGCCTGGAATTCGCCCTCGGCGTTGACGATCTTGGCGCGGCGTTCGCGTTCGGCCTCGGCCTGCTTGGCCATCGCGCGCTTCATGCTGTCGGGCAGCACCACGTCCTTGACCTCCACCGCCGTAACCTTGATGCCCCACGGCTCGGTCTGCCGGTCGATGATCTCCTGGAGCTGCATGTTGATCTTGTCGCGCTGGGCGAGCAGCTCGTCAAGCTGCGACTGGCCTAGCACGCTCCGCAGCGTCGTCTGCGAGATCAACGAACTGGCCTTGAGGAAGTTCTCCACCTTCACCACCGCCGCCGACGGGTCCACGACGTTGAAATACACCACGGCATCCACGGTCACCGGCACGTTGTCGCGCGTCATGACCTCCTGCTGCGGCACGTCGATCGTCACCGTGCGAAGGTCCATCTTGACCATCCGATCAACAAGGGGGATCAGCAGGATCAGCCCGGGCCCCTTGGCGCCCCTGAGCCGGCCTAGCCGGAATATGACGCCGCGTTCGTACTCGCGCAGGATGCGGATCATCTGCGCAAATATGATCGATCCGAGGATGATGATGGCCACAAGCCACGGCACAAAGTTCAGCAATTGTTCAATTTTTCCCAACATCATGGCTTTCGCTCCCGTTACGAGTTTTTCGGTTTCAGGTGCAGCGTCAGTCCGCGCATGCCGACGATCTCGGCATCTTGATTCTGATCAATGGGCACGTCGCTGACCGCATTCCAGTACGAGCCTTCGACAAACACCTTGCCGCCGCGGGCGTCGATGGGCGTCAGGGCCTTGACCGTCTTGCCCCGCAAGGCTTCCTTGCCCGCCTTCACCGGCCAGAACTGGGCTCGGAGGCCCGCACCGACGACAAGGACAAAGAACGCCCCCGTCAGCACCGTCGCGGGGATGATCAGCCCCAGCGACAGTTGGAAAAGCGGGCCGGCGCTGTCAAAGAGCATCAGCGAACCCAGAAAGAACGAGATGATCCCGCCCGCCGTGAGCACGCCGTGCGTCGAGGCGAAGGCGTCAATCACGAACAAGGCAATCGCCAATCCGATCATCGCCAGCCCGGCCACGTTGATCGGCAGGATCGCCGCCATGTACAGAACCAGGATCAGCGCGATGGCGCCCACCACGCCCGGCAGGATAGCCCCCGGATTGCTCAATTCGCCAATGACCCCGTAGACGGCCACCAGCATCAGGATGTACATCACCTCCGGCCGCCAGATCATCTGAAACACTCTCTCCCCGACCGACATCGGGATTACCACCACTTGCGCCCCGGCCGTCTTCAACACCTTGCCGTTGACCTCGCGCCCGTTGAGTTGCGTCAGCAGATCGGGCTGATCTTTCGCGATGAGGTCGATAACGTTCAACTCCAGCGCCTTGTCCGCCGTGATGGCTGAGCTTTCCATCACCGATGATTTCGCCCACTCGATGTTCCGATTCCGTTTGGCGGCGATGGTTTCAATCCAGCTTGTGGCGAAATTCTCCAGCTTCTTTTTCATCGTTTCGTCGGTCTTTTCCGCGCCTCCTTCGCCGATGGAAACGGGATGGGCCGCGCCGATGTTGGTCGTCGGCGCCATCGCCGCCACATCCGCCGCGATGGTGATGAAACAACCCGCGCTTCCCGCCCACGCCCCGGCCGGGGAAACATAGACCACCACGGGAACAGGCGACGCGAGGAACTTTTGCACGATGATCTTGGTGGAATCCAGCAGTCCGCCCGGCGTGTCGAGTTGAATGATCAGGCACTGCGCGCCCCGCGAAGCCGCTTCGTCAATGGCGCGCGAAACGTAGCCGGCGGTGGCAGGTCCGATCACCCCGTCCACGTTAATCAGACAGACCTTCTCACCTCGGGCCGCGGCCGACCACAGAAGAATCGCGGCCGCCAGAATTGTTCCAAAGCGATTCATCTTTGCCTCAAAGTATCACAAAGCGTCTCCCGCGGGAAGCAATTCGCACTGCTATTTCGCCGGGCAGATCACCCGGAAGCCGACGTTGTAGACCTTTTGCCACTTGGGGTAGCTCAGGCGAAAGGCGCTGGTGGCGCGGAAGGGCCTGTCGGCCCAGGAGCCGCCGCGGACTACTCGCTCACCGGGGGCGGCGTCATCGTCCCGGCCATCGGCCTTGTACGGGTATGGGCGGTATTCCGTGCGGGTCCACTCAGCCACGTTGCCGTGCATGTCCAGCAGGCCCCAGACGTTGGGCTGGTACTTTCCGGCCTCGCAGACGATCCGCTGGCCGTCGTTGAACCGTTGCTCGCGGGGCATAAATTCCATGACTGCGGCTATCGACGCGTCGGCGAGGTTGGCGTACTTGGAGAAATCGGCGTCGAGGCTGCCCGTTGGCAGGGCAGTGGCCGAGCCGGCCCGGGCGGCGTATTCCCACTGGGCCTCGGTCGGCAGGGAGAAGGCTTCGCCGGCCTGGATGCTCAGCCAGCGGCAGAAGGCCTGGGCCTCGTCGCAGGAGATGCGGATCACCGGCTGGCCGGGCAGGTTGGCGGGATAGCCCCGCGTGGATTGGTCCTTTCCCTGCTGGTCGATGTACCCGCTGTCGTATGTCGGGTCGAAGGCGGCGTATTGCTTGTTGGTGACTTCGGTCCGTCCGATCCAGAACGGCTTGTCTATCCGCACGCGGTTGCACGGCAGAGAGTCAGCCGCGCCGGCCGGGTCGCCCATCACGTACTCGCCGGCCGGGACTAGCACGAGCTCCAGCGCCTGCCCGCCCGGCAGGGCAACGGTTCGCGTAACGGCGGCCCCGGCCGCGGCCTGGCGGCGTTTGGCCTCGGCGGCGTCGAAGGGCCAGCTGGGAACCGCCGGCGCCGTGCGGTCCAGTGGCGTCTCCGCCGGCGGGCAGAAGAAGCGCACCGGCGCCGCGGCCGGCGCCTGGACAATGGCCTCGGGGTCATCACTCACGCCGGCGTAGAGCTGAAGGATCTGCTTTCGTCCTTCGGCGGATTGGCCCACCGCGCGGCCTATGTCCTCGCCCCACGTGCCCTTGCATGGCACGTTGAGGTCGATCCACGTCAGCAGCCGGTCCCACGCCTCGGCGTCGAGCGTGACGGCGTGATGGCCCTTGCGGAGCATCTGCACCAGTTCGCTTGTGTTGGCGCGGTACTCGCAGGGCGGGAGCATGTGGTAGTCGCTTTCCGGCCCGGGCCGGCGGACATACGGATGCAGCGCCAGGTAGCTCGGCGTGAAGCCGCGCACCCGTTTGCTCTCGGGCTGGGTTGCGGGCCGGGCTGTAAAGTTGGGCCGGCCAGGGGTTTGCCCGTCGTGGCAGCCGACGCAGAACCGGTCCAGCACCGGCTGGACCTCGCGGGGGAAGCTCATCCCGCGCACCGGCCCGTACCACGGCTCGATCTCGCTGGGCGCGCGCCTCACGGCCGCGACATTCATCGACGATGGCGGGCTGTCGGACTGCCGCTCGTGGCAGCCGACGCACGAGAGCATCTCGCCCGGCATGGCAGTGAACCAACTCCGCATGAGTTGCAGGGCTTGGCCGTTCTCGTCCAGCGGCAGGACCGCGATCGGGGTGTTGGCCGGGACGCGGAACACGGCTGAGCCGTCGGCCTCGACCGGCACGGTGCCGAGGACTCGCTTGATGTCCCACGGGCCCTCGACGCCGATGTTGGCGTGCCCGCCGATGTGGTTGTACGCATAGTGGTACTCGAAGAGTCTCAGGCCGCGGACGCTTCCGCGCGGCACGCCGGCCAGGCCGGGCCCGCGATAGACATCCAGCAAGTAGACGACGGCGTCCTTTCGCTTGAGGTCCACGCGGTCGGGTATTACCGGCGGGCGAGGCCTGGCCACAAGCGGGATCGGCTCGAGAAGCGCGTTGCCGGGCATATCCTTGATGAGCGTCATGTTGTCAAAGACATCGACAAGGTATATGCCCCACGGCGTTTCCGGCGATAGCTGCGCGGCGGCCAGCACGTACTTTTCGTTCAGGGGCCAGGGCGTGAGGAATCGCGGGTAGACGCCGCTGACGAGCTGGTCCTTGATGACCGGCTCGACCCTGCGGCCCCAGCCGGGGAGGCGCTGGACCACGCCGTCGGCCTCCTGCCGGCCCTTGGCGGTATCGAAGATAACCAGTTCGCCCATCCGCTTGTCGCCGTGGTGCCCGCTGATCACGGCGACGACCTTGGTCTGGCTGCCGGGCATCGGGCGGGCGTAGAAGATCGAGTTAGGCCAGTACGAGTTGCTGCCGTAATACTCGGCCTGGCCCGTGCCGTCGGGGTTCATGCGGAACAGCAGGCGCGTGAAGTAGTGCGGCGTGTCGGTGTACTCCCACCGGGTGTAGAGCACGCTGCCGTCGGGCATCTGGGTGGGATACCAGTTGTGGTCCTGGTCGAAGCACAACTGCCGCACGCCCTCGCCGTCATTATTCATCCGGAAGATGTTGCCCACCGGGCTGGCGCCGCCGACGCACGGCACGCCGCGGCAAACGGCATTCGAGACGAACAGGATGCGGTCGTCGGCCGTATAGGCGGCGTCGTAATTGTCGTACTGGGCTATCTCGCCTTTGGTGACCTCCCGAAGGCCCGAGCCGTCCAGGTTCACCTCGTGAACCTGCCACTTGCTGTTCTTGCCGATGGCCGAGAATAGCATCTTGCCGGCGTCCCAGTGCAGGTCGACGTCGGCGGCCATCGAGCCGTTGGCGGGCTTGTAGACGGTGCTGAACTGCCCGTCGGGCCGGACGGGGCCCAGCACGGCGATCTCGTTGTCGAAGCCGCTTCGCGGCAGGCTGCAATCGCCGACCCAGTTGGCCGGCAGGGACTTGTTTACATCCCCCGCCCGCCGCACCAGCAGCAGCTTGTCAAAGGCCAGCAGCGGATTGCTCAGCAGCACCTTGGCCTGGAAGTCGAGTATCTCCCTTGCCTTTTCCTCCGCGCCGGCGTCCTTGCTCGCCAGGCCGGCCAGGACCTCCGGCAGAGCCTTCTCGTGCTGCACCAGGCGCCGCAGGGTCTCCGGGGCCGCCGGAGGCGCCTTGCCCGCCGGGCCGGCCGACGCCATATCCGCTATCGCGCGGCGCATCGCATCGGCATTGAACGCCTTGAGACGCACCTCGATCTGCCTGGCGCTGCCGGCATCGGGGACCTTGGCGGCGGCGTTCTTCTTTGCCTTCCTGGCCGCGGCCTGGGCGGCCTGGGCGGGCGACGCGGCCTTGTCGGCCTTGGTAACCTTGGCAGGCTTGTCGGCCTGGGCGGGCGCGGCAAGGGCGCCATCCGCGATCGTCAACGCAGCCAAGGCTGCAATAGCCGCAATAGCAAACCAACGGGACGATTGCTCGCCGCGGTAATTCATCATTCTCTCCCGAATACTACCAGCCCAAGCGGCCCCAAGCCGTGAAATGGCCTGGCGCAACGGCACCACATCATGACTTTGCATCATAACATAAACCCGCCGCCGCAACCCAAGGCCCGCTGCAATCCCTGCAATCCGAACCGGCCTGCCGGGGCCGTGCCCGGCTGACACGAAAACCA
>CAYOBS010000123.1:0-9635 GCA_964402305.1 uncultured Planctomycetaceae bacterium
GTTCCGGCGCTGTCGGCGCTGCTTACGGACCCGAACCTCTCGTCCTGGGCGCGGATTGCGCTCGAGGCCATCCCTGACCAGGCCGCCGACGAGGCCCTTGTCCAGGCGGTCGGCAAGCTCAAGGGCAGGTTGCTTGTCGGCGTGGTCAACTCGATAGGCGTGCGGGCATACGCAAAGGCGGCCGACGACCTGGCGGGCCTGCTCAAGAACGCCGATGAGGAAGTCGCCTCGGCCGCCGCGGCGGCGCTGGGGCGGATCGGCACCGCGCAGGCGGCAAAGGCGCTCGAGCCGTGCCTTGCCGGCGGGCCCGTCGGCGTTCGCTCGGCCGCGGCTGAGGGGTGCGTCATGTGCGCCGAGAAGTTCCTCGCCGCCGGCCAGGCCGACGAGGCGATCCGGCTTTACGACACCGTCTGCAAGGCCGACGTGCCCGCTCAGCGGATCTTGGAGGCCACCCGCGGGGCGATCCTCGCCCGCAAGGACGCCGGCGCGCCAATGCTGGCGAAGTTGCTGCGGTCCAAGGACCGCGCCCAGTTCGCCCTGGGCCTGCGCCTGGCCCGCGAGCTTCCCGGCCAGGCCGCAACCGACGCGATAGGCGCCGAGCTTGCCTCCGCCGCGCCGGACCGCCAGGGCGCGATTCTGCAGGCCCTTGCCTCCCGGCCGAACCTGAAGGCCACGCCGGCTGTGCTCGAGGCCGCAAAGTCCGGAAAGGGGCACGTGCGTGTTGTGGCGCTGGGCATTCTCCAGAACATGGGCGATGTCTCGTGCGTGCCGGTGCTGTTGGACGCGGCCGTAGATGACGACGCGGAGGTCTCGCAGGCTGCAAGGCTCACACTGGCCCGTCTTCCCGGCCAGGCCGTCAGCTCGGATATCGTTGCCCGCATGGAGAAGGCCGACGGCAAGGTCCTGCTGGTGCTTGTGGACCTGGCCGCCCAGCGGCAGATCCCCGAGGCCCTGCCGGCAATGGTGCGTCTGGCCGGCGGGACGGATGCGGCCGCGCGGGCGGCGGCACTTGGCGGCATCGCCGTCATGGGCACCGACAAGCAGATTCCCGACATTCTCAAGCTCGTCCAGAAGGCCCAGAGCCCGGAAGCTCGCGCCGGGGCCGAGAAGGCCCTTACCGCCCTGGCCGGCAGGGCGGGCGCCGCTTGCGCGGCCCAACTCAAGGCGCTGATGCAGAGCCAGGCCGGCGAGTTGAAAGTGGTCGGCCTGCACGCCATGATCGCAGCCGGCGGGCCGGTCGCCCTGGCAGCCGTCAAGGCCGCCATTGATGACAAGGACGAGGCCGTCCAGGACGAGGCCGTACGCACGCTTTCGACCTGGCCGAACAAGTGGCCCCAGGACGCCGCCGCCGCCGACATGCTGCTGGCGCTGGCCAAGGCCGCCAAGAAGGTGCCGCACCAGGTGCTGGCGATGCGAGGCTATCTGCAATACCTCCAGTCCGCCAAGAGCCTCTCCGACACCCAGCGGCTTGCCAAGGCTGCCGAGGCCCTGCAACTGGCGGCCAGGCCGCAGGAAAAGTGGCTGGTGATCGCGGTCCTCGCGGCGGTCAACAGCAACGCATCGATCGAGATGCTCACGAAGTTGGCCTCGGAGCCCGACACCGCGCAGGAGGCATGCCTGGCCATCGTGAATCTCGCCGGCGGGCGGGACGCCAAGAAGCTCGACAAGGGCGTCCTGAAGAAAGCACTGGCCACGGCCATCGAAAAGACCAAGAGCGACGGCGTGAAGCAAAAAGCAAATGCCGCGCTGAAGGCCCTGTAATTACTTGCTCAGGCGATCCGGGCCTTCGCGCCCTCGGTTTCTTCCAGCAGGCCGAGCGTCTTGTTGGCCCACATTATGGCCTGGTTGAACTGTGCCGGCAGGGCCTGCTCGTCGAGCCTCAGGCGCTGTGCGCAGCAGGCCAGGCTGTCCCAGTTGCCCTCTTCGTAGCAGAGGATAAGGTCCAGCACGTTGCGGAAGGGCCCGGCCTGGCCGAGGAGGGCGGCCTTGATCTTCTCGTCGATGGGCAGATTCTTCAGCAACTCGTCCAGGGGCCGGTTCAGCATGGCGTCGAGGGACGAAAACAGCCCGAGCAGGAACAGTTCCGGCGTGTGCTGCCTCATGTTGGCAAGCGGGGAGATCGTCTCGGCCACCTTGGCGCGTATGAGCGACCGCAGCAGCAGTTCCGCCGGCTTTCCCTGGTCCAGGTTTCTGACGACGAGCATGGAGGCCCACCTGCGTGTTTCCTTCGGCCCGATCAGGACCAGGGCGTGCTGCACGGAGTTGACGACGCAGCGGACGCCGAACCAGGCGGAGTTGATGAACTTCAGCAGGTGGTAGGTCATCAGCGGGTCGCCGCGGATGATTGATGCCAGGTCCTCCAGCGAGAGCTCCGGACGATTGACCTCGCAGAGAAGCCGGGCGTACGAAAGCTCGTTGCCGGCGAGTTCGTTGGAACCGCTGATGACCGGCTTGGTGAAGAAGCTGCCCTGGAAGTAGCCGAAGCCCGCCTCAAGGGCGCGGTTGAACTGGTCGATGGTGTCAACCTTCTTGGCCAGAGCGACGATGCCGCGCTGCCCCAGCCGGCGGCAGATTTCCCGGCCCTGCTCTGGCTGCGTTCTGCTGAAGTCCACCCGAACAATGCTGGCAAGCCCGACGAGCGGGCTGTCCAGGCCGTCGTCGGGCAGGTCGTCCAGGACCAGTTCGTACTGGGCCGCGGCAAGACGCTCACATGCGCCAATAACGTCCTGGTCCAACCCGATGTCGGCGGGGATGCCCACCAGCACCATCTCCTTCGGCAGCACGGCCGGCAGGTCGCGCAGCAGCAGATTGCGGGTAAAGGTCGCCAGGCCCTTCTTGCCGTCGGCGAGCTCGCCGAAGTTGACGAATGCCATCAGGTCCAGCGAGTCATGCTGGGCGCCCAGGCAGTTGTAGTAGTCCTCGAAGCCGCGGCGGAAGAGAAGCTCGTACCCGTAAACTTTCTTGTCTCGATCGAAGATCGGCTGTCTGGTAGAAAACACTTCCATGACCGCACACCCTTGCAGCAAAAAGGCATCGTTGCCGGCACATCCGCGCCACCCGGCGCGGCCGGTGCCGCCTTGTCAGTTATCGGGATATGCGGCGGCGACTTTAGGAATAGTCGGAACGACGTGGTAGCCGGCGCAGCCCTGCGTAGCCGCAGGCGAAGCAGGGTAGCCGGGAGAAGAAAAAGGCGGAACCTGCCTGCCGGCAGGCAGGCAGGGTATTGGGAACCTGGAACCTGGGAAAAGCAAAGGCGGAACCTGCCTGCCTGCCGGCAGGCCCCGTAAACGGGGCTGGGAAGACAGGGATCAGATCCAACTGAACGGAAGGAAGGTGGTGGAAATTGATATTTGGAAAAGGGACACTGAAACCTGAAGCCTGAAGTCTGTGATTTGAAATCCGAGATTTGAGATTCAAGACCTGAAGCCTATGGAGAAGCCCGCGAAAATCACGCTCGAGCAGTGGGATGCCCGATACGCTCACCTGCGCGCGGGCGGGCTGGTCGAGCCGTTTTACGGCGGGCCTTTGGGCAGGCACCTGGCCGACGGGGACCGCAGGCTCGCCAAGCTCCGCTATGACAACTCCCCGGCTGCCCTTCGGCTGTGGAACTTCCTGCTGACCGAGGAGGACCGGCTCTTCGCCGCGCGCCAGGCCGGGCAAAAGATCGTCGGCGTGATGAAGGACCTCGGCACGACGGCGGTGATGGCGATGTCCCTTCCCGATGTGACGGCCTTCTACCCCGACGGGGCGTGGTGGATCCCCTGCGTGATGGAACAAAGTTCCGGCGTGCTGGAAATCGCCGACTCGCTGGGCCTGGATGAGTCGTTCTGCCCCGTGCGGGCGATGCTCGGGGCGTTCGCCAACGGCGAGCACTTCCCCAGGCCGGACCTGCTGGTATGCAGCGCGGGGGCCGTCTGCGACGACTTCTCCGCCATCGCCCAGATCGTCGAGCACCTGGGCAACCCGATCCTCTGGTGGGAAATGCCCACGCGCCGTCATCCCGCCGCCGGCGAGCCTGCCGTGCGATTGCCGACCGGCTTCCTGGCCCCGGCCTCGCAGGTCGCTCTCGTCCGCGGCGAGCTGGGGCGCGTCCGCGAGGCGCTGGAGAAACTCGCCGGCCGGGAACTGGACGATGCGACGCTCGCCGCCGGCATCGCCCGCGCCAACCGCGCTCGCGGCGTGCTGGATGAGCTGCGCCTGCTGGCGTACTCGGCCGAGCCGTGCCCCATGCCCGCGCTGGAGATGCTCATCGCCGAGATGCTCATCATTCATTACTGTAGCGACCGCGACGAGGCCCCGGCCGTGCTGGAAGAGCTGCTTGCCGAGACCCGTAGGCGCGCCCTGGCCCACGTTGGCCCCCTGCCGGCCCGCGCCGCGAGGATATTCTGGGTGAACCCGGTGGCGGACCTTCGCGTGATGAACCTGCTGGAGGACTGCGGCGGGCGGCTGTGCGGGACGGAACTGCTTTTCTGCCACTCGCTGGAGGCGATCCCCACCGACCTGCCGCCCATGGAAGCCCTGGCCCGGGCGGCGCTTGCCGACCCCATGGTTGGCCCGGCCCAGGACCGCGCCGAGCGCATCTGCGCGGACATTGCCCGGTTCGGCGCCGAGGCGGCGGTCATCTCGCGGATTCCCGGGGCCAGCCATTGCGCGCTGGAAGGCGGCGTGATCGGTGGTATCATCGGGCAGCGGCTTGGGCTGCCGGTGCTGGAGATCGAGGTGCCGCCGCTGTCGGACTCGATGATGCCGACCCTGCGGACAAGGCTGGAGGCGATTGTGGAAGTGGTTAAGGAAAGACGAAGATGATCTGTGCCGGAATCGACGCCGGCAGCAGGGCAGTCAAGGCCGTGCTGGTGGACTCGCGGAGCCTGGCGACGCTCGGTTCATCCGTGCTGGACCAGGGCGTCCACCAGGACCGCACCGCCCTGGCCGCGATCGAAGAACTGCTTGCCCCGCGCGGCCTGAGCCGCCGGGACGTCGGGCGGATCGTCGCGACGGGCTACGCCCGGAACATCGTCGAGTTCGCCGACACGACGATCACGGAGATAACCTGCCACGCCTGCGGCGTCCGCCACCAGATGCCCTCGGCGCGGACGGTGATCGAGATAGGCGGGCAGGACAGCAAGCTGCTGAGGTTGGCCGATGACGGCCGGGTGCGGGACTTCGCCATGAACGACCGCTGCGCCGCCGGCACGGGACGGTTCCTGGAGATGGTGGCCGGGAAGCTGGAGGTGCCGCTGGGCCGGCTCGGCGAGCTTGCGGCGAGGGCGGCCAATCCCGCCTCCATAAGCTCCATGTGCGTCGTCTTCGCCGAGACGGAGATAATCGGCCTGCTTGCCAGCGGCGCCCGGCCGGAAGACATCATCGCCGGTGTGCTGGGCGCCATCGCATCCCGCGTGGCGGCGATGGTCGGGCGGAACCTGGAAGAGCCGGTTGCCTTTACGGGCGGGGTCGCGATGGTGCCCGGCATGGACTCTGCCCTTGCCGGCGTCCTGGGCCGGCCTGTAACCGTCGTGAACTACCCGCAGATGACCGGCGCGCTTGGCGCGGCCATCCTGGCGGCGCGATCGTGCAACCAGCCTCTCGTGTCGTGATTCGCAATTGAGGAACATTATGCCGCCTGATAAATCCTAAATCCGAAGCACGAAATCCGAAACAAATTCGAAATACAAAACCCAAAACAAAGAAGAAGCCCCAATGGACGCTCATGTTCTTCACGAGTAGCATGCCGGGTATTGGCGTTTTGAGCATTTGAATTTGGTAATTCGGATTTGTTTCGGATTTCGAGATTCGAATTTCGGATTTATGAACTCATGATAATTCACAATCTACTCGGCGCACTACACTCGAAGGGGTAACTAAATGAAGGATCTCAAGAAAGACCTGCTGCGAAAGCTGCCCTCAGTCAGCGCCCTGCTGGAGACCGACACGGCCCGGCAGTGGCTGACCGAACACCCGCGCGGCCTGGTGACCGACTGCCTGCGCGACGCGGCGGATGAGCTGCGCCGGCAGATACTCCAGGACGCCGCGGGGCGGTGCGGGCCGATGCACGTCACTGCGGACTTCGTGCTGGCCGAGGCGGGCGGCCTGCTGGCCCGGCGGACCAGCCCGCACATCCGCGGCGCGATAAACGCCACGGGCATAATCCTGCACACGGGCCTTGGCCGGGCGGTCTGGCCTGCATGCGTGGTGGACTCGATGATCGACGAGCTCAAGGGCTGCGTCACCCTGGCGACCGACCGCGATACGGGGCAGCGCATCGAGCGGGATGAACTGGTCGAGTACATCCTCACCGAGCTTACCGGCTCCGAGGCGGCCACGGTGGTCAACAATAACTGCGCCGGCACGATGATCGCCCTGGCGGCCCTGGGGGCCGGGCGGGAGGTGATCGTCTCGCGGGGCCAGCTCATCGAGATCGGCGGGTCGTTCCGCCTGCCGGATGTGATGGCCCAGAGCGGATGCAAGATGGTCGAGGTCGGCACGACCAACCGGACCCACCTGCGCGACTACGAGCGGGCGATCACCGACGCCACGGCCATAATCTTCCGGGCACACCCCAGCAACTTCCGCGTGGTGGGCTTCACGAAGTCCGTCGAGCTCGAAGAGCTCGTCAAGCTCGGCCACGATCACAGCCTGACGGTCGTGGACGACCTCGGGGCCGGGGCGCTGATCGGCCTGGAACGTTTCGGCCTGCCGCACGAGCCTACCATGCGGGAGTCGATCGCCGCCGGGGCGGATGTGGTCCTGGCCAGCGGCGACAAGCTCATGGGCGCCAGCCAGGCCGGGATCATCGTCGGCAGGCGCCAGTGCATCGAGCGCATCCGCAAGCACCCGCTGGCACGGGCACTTCGCGTCGACAAGACGTGCCTGCTGGCCCTGGAACGCACGCTCCATCTCTTCCGCGACCCTGACCTGCTGGTCCGCGAGAACCCCACCTACCGCATGCTCGCGACGGCGCCGGAGACCCTGCGCGTCCGGGCCGAGGCCCTGGCGGCGGCGATAGGCTCATCCGCCAACGCATCAGCCGACGTCATGCCCGGAGTGGGGTACCTGGGCAGCGGATCGCTGCCGATGGAGCAGTTGCCCACGTTCCTTGTGGCCGTGTCGGCCCCAGGCGTCAAGTGCCAGGAACTCGCCCGCCTCCTGAGGATGGACGACGCGTGCATCTTCGCCCGCATCGAGGATGACAAAGTCATGCTGGACGTGCGGACCATGACCGATGAGCAGATCGCGCCGGTGGCCGCCGCCGTCGCAAGGGCCGCAACGTGAGGCAGCCCGGCAAGAACATCATGCTCGGCACGGCCGGGCACGTCGACCACGGCAAGACCGCCCTTGTCAAACTGCTCACCGGCTGCGACACCGACACCCTTGCGGCCGAGAAGGCCAGAGGCCTGACCATCGAGCTGGGCTTCGCGCCCTGCCAGATGGCCGACAAGCGGATCATCGGCATCGTGGACATGCCCGGGCACGTGGATTTCATCCGCAACATGGCCGCCGGCGCCCAGGGGATCGACGTGGTGATCTTCGTCATCGCCGCCGACGACGGCGTCATGCCGCAGACCCGCGAGCACATGGACATCCTCACGCTCATGGGCATTAGCCGCGGGCTGGTGGCGCTGACCAAGATCGACCTGGCCAAGGATGACGAGCTCAAGGCCCTGGCCGTCGAGGATGTGCGCAACTTCCTGCGAGGAACGTTCCTCCAAGACGCCCCCATCTGCCCGATCTCCAACATCACCGGCGAGGGGTTCGACGGGTTCTTCCAGGCGCTCAACCGCGTCGTTGACGCCGCCGAGCCGCACGAGCACGAGGGGCTGTTCCGCCTGTGGATCGAGCGCGGCTTCAACATCCGGGGCTTCGGCACGGTTGTCTCGGGCATCCCCACCACCGGCACGGTCCGCGTGGGCGACAAGCTAACGCTGGTCCCCGGCGGGCAGGTCGGGCGGGTCCGGAGCATGGAAGTCTACGGCGAGCCATCCGATGTCGGCCGGGCCGGCGAGTGCGTGGCGATGAACGTCGCCGGCATCGAGGCCGAACTGCTGACGCGCGGCAACGTGCTATGCCAGGCCGACGCCTTCGAGGCCGTCAGCTTCTTCGAGGCCGAGCTGACCTTGCTGCCCGGCGTCCGCCACCCACTCAAGGACTACCTCGAGGCACACGTACACATCGGCACGGCCGAGGCAATGGCAAACGTGGCATTGATGGAACAATCCGAGATCGTCCCCGGCGTGCCGCAGCTAGTGCAGATCCGACTTCGCGAGCCGCTGTGCGTCGCCGTCGGCGAACGGTTCGTCATCCGCGCCAGCGTGCCGCGACTGGCCGAGGGGCGCGTTACCACCGTCGGCGGCGGAAGGGTCCTGGGCGCTAGCGGCGTGCGGCTGCGTCGCAAGCGGCCATGGACGATCCAGCTTCTCTCCGACCGCCGGGCCGCCATCGACAACCCGACCGCGTGGATTGCCCAGTGCCTTGGCGAGGCCCAGACGCCACTGGCGGCCGAGGCGCTGGCCAAAGCCGCCCAGAGGCCCGCCGCCAAGGTTGCATCCGTGCTGGCTGAACTGTTGAAGACGGGCGAGACGGTCGAGCTTTCGCCAAACCAGTTCGCCCACCGCCGGTCGGTCGAGCGCTGCACCGAGGCGATGGTCGAGGCCGTCAAGGCATTTCACGAGGCCAATCCCCTGCGGATGGGCATCGAGCAGGCCGAGCTTGCCGCACAGACCGGCGGCGGGGCGATTTTCGACGCGGCCCTGGCCAGGTGCCTGGCCGACGGGCGGCTGCAACTCTGCGGCACCGTGCTCGGCTCGCCCGGCCAGGCCGGCGGGCTTGGCCCCGAAGACCGTGCCCTGCTGGAACGCGTCGAGACCATGCTCCGCCAGGCACACCTCGAGCCGCCGCTGCCGGAAATGCTGGCCGAGAAGCTCGCCCAGACGCCCGAGCGGATCGATGAGATTATCCGCCTGCTCGTCGATGTCGGCTCGGTGTTGCGGCTGGACCGCAAGGTGGCCATGCACCGCAACGCCGTTGACGCCGCCGTCAAGGTCGTGCTGGAACTATTCGCCAAGGCAAGCAGCTTCGAGACGGTCGAGTTCCGCGACGCGCTGAACGTCAGCAGGAAGTTCGCCGTGCCGCTGCTGGACTATTTCGACACCGTCAAACTCACCGTCCGCAGCGGCAGCCGCCGCCGGCCCGGCGTGAAGGCGAGAGAAGCGATGGGCAAGAAGTAAGGCGGGGAACAGCACAACAGCGGAACCGGGAACCCGGAATCCGGAACCCGGAAGAAGAAACGGCGGAACCGGGAGAAGCAACACAGCGGAACGCGATCCCGGCGCGCCGGGATCGGCCGTTGAGGCCTGTTCGCTTCAGCGAGCAGGGCAGTTGGTAACCTGTGGTATAGGTCCCATAAGTCCCATAGGACCTATCCCACAAACTCCCCCGGGCCATTCTGCGACCCACTTTTGCCGGCAAACTATGGTTGACGGCGTCGCGGCGATGTATAATGCCTGCAATGTGCCCGGTGAGGCGTGACGGACGGCAAGAGCCGCCTGTGGGTGTTTTAGCTTTTTAGCTTTGTCTTCTTTGGGAGACCGGAAATGAAAATGAAGGCATACATGACGGCCTTGTGCCTGCTTGCGACGGCC
>CAYOBS010000124.1:0-9592 GCA_964402305.1 uncultured Planctomycetaceae bacterium
CACCGTCCGGCCGGAGCACGGCAGGATGATGGGCCTGGAACCCGAGACGTTTGCCGCCCAGCAGCTCCAGGCCGACGCGAACGTCCACGCGATCGGCATGAACTGCGGCACGGGCCCGGCGGGGTACCTCGAACGGCTTGCCCGCGTGCTGGCCGTGGCGACAAAGCCCATCATCGTCATGCCCAACGCCGGCGGGCCGCGGGAACTCGGCGGGCGGATGCTCTACCTCAACAGCCCCGAGTACTTCACCGAGTACGCCAAGCGATACGTCGAGATGGGGGCACGCGGAGTAGGCGGCTGCTGCGGCACAACGCCACAGCACATACGCATGGCCGCCCGCGCCATAAAGAACCTCAGCGGCGTGAAGCGGCACGTGGCCGTCGCCTCACGCGGGACCGACGGCGAAAAGGCATCCGCCCTGGCCGCCAAGGCCCTGGCCACGCGAGACAAGGGCCGCTTCGCGGCGAAGCTGGCCGCCGGGCAGGGCGTCACGAGCGTCGAGATCCTCCCGCCGCGGACCGGCGCGGCCCTGGGCAGCTTCCTGGACAACTGCCGCCAGTGTAGCGACGCCGGCGTGGACGCCGTCAACATCCCCGACGGCCCCCGCGCCACCGCCAGAATCAGCGTGCTGTCCAGCGCCCTGGCCGTGCTCCAGCAGACGAGCATCGAGCCAATCCCGCACTACTGCTGCCGCGACCGCAACCTCATCGGCATGCAGTCGGACATCCTTGGCGGCTTCGCGATGGGGCTGAGCAACTGGCTGATCATCACGGGCGACCCGCCGAAGCTTGGCGACTACCCCGACGCGACCGGCGTGTTCGACCTCGACGCCATCGGCCTGACGCGGCTCGTCCACGGCCTGAACCACGGTTACGACGCGGCCGGGCTGCCGGTCGACCCGCCGACGGGCATCCTTATCGGCGTCGGCGCCAACCCGGTGGCAGTCGAGATGAAACGCGAACTCGACCGCTTCCGCGCCAAGATCGACGCGGGGGCCGAGTACGCCATCACCCAGCCGATCTTCGACGTCGAGGCCCTGCTGGCATTCCGCGACGAGGTCGCCAGGCACCCGCGCCCGATCCCGATCCTGGCCGGGCTGTACCCCCTGGTGAGCTTCCGCAACGCCGACTTCATGAACAACCACGTACCCGGCGTGGTCGTGCCAAAGCCGATCCTCGACCGCATGAGCCGCTGCAAGACCAAGCCCGACGGCATTGAGGCGGGGATAGAAATCGCCCGCGAAATACGGCATGCCCTCACCGGGCGGGTTGCCGGCTTCCAGGTCTCCGCCCCCTTCGGCCGAATCGACGTGGCGCTGAAGGTCCTGGCGGATTGAGGGGGCAGGCATCTCCGGCGGACCTTGGGTCCCCGCGGCAGGGCGCACAGGGCGATGAGAACAAGAGAGGGCAAACCGGTTTCCGCCGATCTCCTTGCCCTGTCCTCGTCCTCCGCGAGAGTAGTATTCTTACGGTTGCCACTATCTGCCTGCCCCGCGGCGGCAGCGGTGCTTCGGCGGCGTGGGCGGACCGATCCGCGAGGCGACCATCAAGGAGTTCGTCAATATCGCCAGGATCGGCCTACAGTTCCGCCGCTGTCGGGTGCATGGGCCAGGCGGGGATGCCCTTGGGCGACGCGGCCTGCTGGTTGTAGAGGGTCTTGAAGGGGTTCACGTCGGGCACCGGGGCGTCCTCGTTGACCATTGCGGGCAGGACTTCGGACCACCACTGGTCGTAGGCCTTTTGCATGGCGGCGACGGTGTCGGGGTGCTTGTTGGCGACGTTGGTGGTTTCGCCCGGGTCGGCGGGGATGTCGTAGAGCTCGGTGTTGTTGACAAGCGCGAATCGCTGGCTTCGGATGCAGCACTGGGCGTACTTCGAGTCGGCGGCCTTGCCTTTAGCCCATCGTCCGACGTGGTAGAACACGTAGCGGTCCGGCCAGGCGGCCTTGGGGTCTTTCATCAGCGGCACGAGGCTTCGGCCGTCGAGCTTGACCTTTTCGGGCAGCTTCGCCCCGGCCAGTTCGGCGAAGGTCGGGAACAGGTCAACGTGGGCGGTAAGGGCCCCGCAGTCGATGCCGTTGGGCGTGCGGCCCTTCCAGTAGAAGAATGCCGGCACGCGGGTGCCGCCCTCGTAAGGCGTGCCTTTATGGCCGCGCATGCCCGCGTTGAAAAGCCCGCCGCTGACGGCGGCGGGGGCGCCGTTGGCCTTCTTCTTGCCGCCGCCCCCGCCTCCGCCGGCCATGGCCGAGCCGTTGTCGGTCATGAATATCACCAGCGTGTTGTCCAGCAGCTTCCACTCGTCGAGCTTCTTCAGCAGCACGCCCACGTTGTCGTCGATGCTGGTTATCATGCCGTAGAACCTGGCGGGGTTTTCCGCCAGGCCCGCGTCCATGTACGGCTTGTAGTACTTTTCCGGGCATTGCAGCGGCGCGTGCGGGGCATTGGTGGTTATGTAGGCGAAGAAGGGGCGGTCCTTGACCTGCCTGATCCACCGCATCGCCTGCGTGAAGAACACATCCGTGCAGTAGCCGGTGGTCTTTACGAACGTGCCGTTGTGGCGGATGATCGGGTCGAAGTACTTGCTGCCCGGCGCATCGCCGCAGCTTCCGGGGTAGCTCTGCCCGATGCCGCCGCAGCCGTGGATGAATGCCTCGTCGAAGCCGCGGTTGCCCGGCTGGTACGGCTCCTGGTCGCCCATGTGCCACTTGCCGAATACGCCCGTGGTGTACCCGGCAGCCTTGAAGGCCTTGGGCATCGTTGCCGCGTCGAGGCTCATCCGCTCGCGTTCGGAGATCGTGTGCGTAACGCCCGAGCGGAACTCGTGCCGCCCGGTCATGATGCTGGTCCGCGTCGGTGAGCACGTCGGGCTGACGTGGAAGTCCGTGAAGCGCAGGGCCTGGGCGTGCAGGGCGTCGATGTTCGGGGTCTTGATGATCTTGTTGCCGTGGCAGGCGAGATCGCCGTAGCCCTGGTCGTCGGTCATCACAAGGACGATGTTCGGCCGGGGCCAGGAATCGCCGGCGGCGGATGCGGCGGCGGGGGCAGTGGCGGGCGCCTCGGCCGCCCGGATTTGCGGCGTGGCCGCAATAGCCAGGCCGGCGCCTATGCCCTTCATCAGGTTGCGTCGCGTTATTCTTCGCGTCATGGGTGTTCCCTTTTTCGAGTAGTAGTGTGTCAAATAGATTGTGAATTATCATGAGTTCATAAATCCTAAATTCGAATCTCTAAATCCTAAACAAATCCAAATTACCAAAACTCAAATGCTCGAAACGCCAGTACACGGCACTTGATTCGTATCAAACGCGGGCGCCCGTCGGGGTTTCTTGTTTGTTTTGGACCTGCCTGCCGGCAGGCAGGTTTTGTATTTCGAATTTGTTTAGGACCTGCCTGCCGGCAGGCAGGTTTCGTGCTTCGGATTTAGAACTTATCGTGCGGCTCATCTTATCTTGAACACGCCGGCCGGCCAGGCGTGGCGGCAGCCGGGGCAGGTCAGCGGCCTGCCGGCGTGGGCCTTGAAGTAGCGGACGGCTAGTTTGCACTTGGGGCAGCGGTCGCTGGTGGTGCGGACGATCATAATGATCAGGCCGGCGATGAGCCAGGCCCCCGCGGCCGCGGCTGCGACAATGAGCAGGATGACGACGTCGCCGGCCTCCTTGAACGCAAGCAGCGCCCAGACGGCGAATATCCCGAAGACCGGCCCGAAGATGGTTGCCAGCCAGCGGAACGCCCCGGCCAAGGCGGCGTTGGAGTCGGCGACGCGCTGGATGACGGGGTCGCTCAGTGGATCGGCCGGGGCGGCGGATTCGGGCAGTTCGTCGGGCTCGTCGAACTCGTCGGCCTCGTCCCGCGGCGGTCGCTGCGCCACAGCCACCAGCGCGAGCAAGTGCTCGATGGCCTGGACCAACTCGTCCACGCGAGCCGAGGCGCCGGTGAGGTTCAGGGCGATCTCGTCGGCCTCGATTTTCGGCGCGGCGAGTCCGGCCGCGGCGCGACCGGCGGTGAAGCCGGGGATGGTCTTGCACTCGACGGCGCGGATGATGACAAACGGCGTGAAGCCGTGCCTGGAAAAACCCCTCACGCCGACGATCCGGCCCCAGGGCAGAAGCTGGATCTGTCGCGCAGCGCGAATGCCCGCCTGGTCGATGGTCATGACCACCGGCCTGGCCAGAAGGCGGTACAGGGCCGTCGCGGCCAGCAGCAGGCCGATGACGGCGGGAACCCATCCGCTTATGGGCATCCAGTCGATGTCGGCCGCGCCAAGGAACAGCCCGCCCAGCGCCAGCGCCGCCGCCGCGATGAGCATTTGAACCACCTTCTTGCGAGATGTGCCGATCAGGATGGAGAACTGCATTTGGCTGCTCCGAAAAGAAGGTATGACGAAGAGCCCGTACGGCGCCTCGGCGGTCCATTGCATGCAGGAAGTGCCTGCGGTATTCTCATGCCCGAAGATACACACTTGCCGGGCGAGGGTCAATTGACTCCCGGCCGGGCTTCATTGTGGCTTAAGTTTGTTTGGCCTAACCTGTGCGGGTCCGGGCTTCCCGCGTAATCGCGCGGGGGCGGTGGCGGCAAGACCGACGCGGCATGTGCTTATGGATTTCGAACCAATGCAATATATCCGCAAACTGGGTAGTTGGGTGCTGCTGGCCGCGGTTACGGCCGTAACCGCGGGCTGGGGCCTGGGCAAGGTCGAGCTAAACGGGCACGAATGTTACATAGCCTTGGCTGCGCGGGGAATTACCAGCCAAACCCAATGGCTCGACGACCACCTCTTCCCGCAGCCCGTCCCCGAGGCGACAACGTTTAACCGCTGGATGGTGCCGCAGTGCAACGGCCAGCCCCGCCTGCGGAAGACGCCCCTGGCGTACTGGGCGGCGGCCGGGCTGGTGAAGATGGGCCTGCCGATCGACGAGGCGACCGTTCGACTGCCGTCGATGATAGCCTCGGTGCTGACGGTGCTGGTGATCTTCGGCGTCGGCCGCAGGATGATCGGCCCGCGGGCGGCCCTGATGGGGGCCCTTATGCTGGGGGCGAGCCTGGGCACGCTCAAGTGGGGCCGAAACGCACGCCCTGAACTGCTGCTGATGCTCTGGATGACCCTCGCGATGGCGTGCTTCTGGACCGGCATGCAGGCCGCGACGGGCACCAAGAGGGCGGCCTGGCTCATGGCGGGCTGGGCGGCGATGGGGTTGGCGAATCTCAGCAAGGAGTTCGTGCCGCTGTTCCTGGCCTGGCCGCTGCTGGCGTACCTGGCCTGGCGGGCGTCGGTGCGGCACGACAGTCGGCCCCGGCTGCGGCTGGGGGTCTTCCTGATTCTCGCTCTGGTCGGCATCGTGCTGGTGGACGTCATCCGCCGGTTCGAGGCCCTGCAATGGTGGCAGGCCACGGGCCTGAACGAGACGATTTGCTCGACCCTGACATACGCCTGTCTCGTATCTCTGCCGCTGCTTGGCTACTTCGTCATTTCCCGCCCCTGGGGGCAGCTCAAGCTCGTGCTGCCCACGCTGTTGCCCGGCCTGGTACTGACGGCCCTGCTGTTCGTGCCCTGGCTGTGGTACCTGGATAAACTCTTCCCCGCGACGAGCGCCACGCTATGGCAGCAGGTAGGCGAGCGGGGCATTGGCACCGAGGACATGGACCTGCGAACGCCCGGTTTCTACCTCGCTTCCATCATAACGTTGACGCTGCCGTGGACTATCTTCCTGCCCGGGGCAGTGATGGCGCCGCTGTGGAGCGCCCCGCGCCGGCGGCCTGAGACCGACGAGCAAAGCCCCGCACCGTTGTCCGCCCAGGCCCCGGCCGCGACGGCACAACACCCGGCCGAGCACGCCGACGGGCTGGTTTACCTGCTTTTCTGGGTCTTCGGGCTGATGCTGCTGTTCAGTGCCGCCGCCGGCAAACGCGTGCATTACATCCTTCCGGCCATGCCCGCGCTGTGCATGCTGGCCGGGTATGCGGCCCAGGATGTGTTCTTCCGGCACCGGTGGTTCTCACTGGGCATGGCCAAGTCCATCATGGCCGGCTACGCGCTCTTGGGCGTTGTCGCGGCCGGTGCCGCGGCCTTGGCCTGCCAGGCCGCGTCGGGCGGCTGGATTTCACATTCGGTCGCCTCCATGCTCGAACCCATCAAGGACAAGGTCTCACCGGGCGACGTGGCTGACATTGCCCGGCACTTTCTCGTGCCGACGATTGTCGTTGGCGTTCTGCTTCTGGCGGCCGCGACGGCGATGATAAAGAACAGGCCGGCATTGTCCTTTGCGGTCCTGGTCGTCGCGGCGGTGGCGCTCATGTTCTCCCTTGCAGGCCGGCCCGAACTGCTCAACGAGTCTCCGTACGCCGTCCAGGAGGTCCGTTGGATCCAGAGCAAGGTGACCGAGAGCAAGGTGCCCGCCTCGGCGCCGATCAGCTTCTGGGGGCTCAACAATCGCACCGAGCCGCTGGTCTACTACTTTGGCCACGACCTGCCGAACGCCGTGCTGGCCCGCGAGGCGATGACCGCTCGATATGGCCCGAAAGAGGGCATGAGCCTGTGGGAAGCCTGGATGCGGCAGGACGGCGGGCGCTGGCTGCTGGTACGCGCCAAGTACGTGGACGAAGTCAAGCGCATGGGTTACACGATGGTTGACCCCAACCATAAGTCGTCGGACAGGGACATGGACGTGATCCTGTTCCAGCCGCCTGGGTCGAAAAGTAAGTAGTAAGAAGTAGGAAGTAAGAAGTAGGAAGTAGGAAGTAAGAAGTAGGGAGCAGGGTAGCAGAGCCCGGCCCCCTAAGTCAGGTGACTGCCCCGAATGGCACTGCCCTTCAAGCAGTCTGAACGAACAAGTCTTCAAGCCTGACCAGAAGCTCGACCCATTGCTTCAGTGCCAACCGGGCGAGCCCAACATCCTTGAGTTCCTCGTCCTGATGGGCGATATACTTGTTGCGGAAGTCGTATATGGTCGAAAGCATCGGCAGAAGCCCCGACCCGCAAAGATCGCGGAAATTCCTTCGGATCGAATCAAAGACTCCGCCGACACGATCAGCCGGCGACTCGGCATACTCCAAACAGAAGCGGAGCACGCCGATAGGCATGATGGCGGCATTGTACACCAGCAGCTTCTGAATGCGTTTACCGTTGTCCAGGAGATAATTCCCCCTGCCTGCCGCTACTGTCATATACGGCGCGAAGTAGTCCCGTTGTTCCAGTTCCTTCTTGGGGATGTCGTCAACCAAACGGTCGAAAACCAAGTCTTGAGCGCACCGGTCAATCGGTCCCAGCAGCGGCGTGAACACCGGCGAGAAGATCAGGTCGGTCTTGTTCTCGTAGAATCGGAACAACTGGATCGCCTGGCTGACCAGGGACGCCGTGTTCTTGGGCAGCTTCGCTAATGCCTCCGCCGCGATGAACTCCTGCATCCCTGCCGGCGGCGCCGTCACTTCCACCTGTGCGAACGGCAACATCGGCGCGGCTTCTTCCTCTTTCGCGATTGCGATCAGCGCCGGGGCGCAGGTCCGCGCCAGCTCGTCCATGGTGTTGCCGTCAAACCGGTCGAACACGCCTTGGGGGACGTACAGATATTCCCATTTCACCGCCTTGGTGCTTGCCGACTTGCACCAAGCCATCGCCGCTCTCGCCTTGGCCGGCACGTCCCGGTCCTCGCGCCCCTTGGTCTCCACCAGCAGATAGTTGCCGCCCTTCTTGCGGACGATGAAGTCGGGCGTGTAGAAAGCCAGCCGCCCGCCCGCGGCCAGGTAGTCTATCCGCAGGCATTGCGGGCCAGCGTTCTTGCACAACGCGGCAACGTCGGGGGCGCGGTCTGTGAAGTGCGCCAGGGCGACCTCCAGGTCGCGGTTGCAGGGCACGAGATTGAATGGCGTCTTGTCGGCGGTCTCAACCGGGTGTCGGGCTGAGTGCGTCACCTGGAACGGCCGCCACGAGCAGACAGACACCGGTTCGGCGCCCTTGAGACGTTCCTCCGTGGTGGTGGTCTTGGTCCGAATCAGCGGGATGAAGACGGCCCGGATGTGCTCGCGCACGTCGCCGGCCGCCAGCCGGCTGCACAGGCGCGGATCGAACAGCGTCACCTTTTCCACGAAGAGAATCTCTTCCAGGAACTTCTGGATCAGCGGGGCCAGCACCGCGTGCGTGCCTTGGATGCTGCAGGCGGTTTCCATTTCTTCCCGGTAGAAACTTACGGCACTAAAGCCGTCTTGCAGCAGCGGCAGCTTCACATCCATTCGCTCGACGAGTTCCTGGGTAATGAGATGTCGCCCCTCGTAACTTATCTTCTCCTCCCCGGCCTCGCCCAGCGGGAGTTTCTTGTACTTGGCGAACGCCTTTTGCACTTCCTCCAGCGTCATCCCATCCAGCACCGGCGTGATTCGATAGGCGGGGGTGAGCCTGGGAATCAGGAGGTCCAGGGCCTTCAGGTCCTTGTGAGCCTCGTCTGGGAAGATCGTGATGGTCGTCGGCTCGATGCGGTCTGTGTCTGTTTCCTCGACAAACAAGCCTTCTTGGGCCAGTTGCTCCTTGTACAGGTTCACAAAGGATGGATGTTCGACGACCGTGACCATTTCGTTGGCCATGCCAATACCGGGCGGAGTCATCCGCCGCAAGCCGCGCCCCAACGTCTGCTCCGGCAGGATGTTTGCCTGGCTGCTGTAGGGCCGCAGGGGAACGATGGTTGTCACGTTCCGCACATCCCAGCCTTCCCGCAGCATCAACACGCTTACGATGCACTGATAGGGGCTGGTGCTGTTGTCCAATTGGCGGGACAGTTCCCGCAAAGCCTTCAGGTCTTCGTCAGTGATTTCCTTCTCGTTCTCCTTAAAAACAATCTGCTTGTTCTCCCCCCGGCCACTCGTCGTGATCTTGCCCTTTAGGTTCGTGTGCAGGTTGATCGTGCAATGATTCAACTCAGCATAAAGCGGGTTCTTGTTGAGTTCTTCCGTGATCTGGTCGGCCGCCTCGGTGCTGTTGCACATCACGAACATAAGCGGCTTCTTGCCGCTCTTTTCCCATTCCCTCCTGGAAGCCAGCCAGCGGTTGTAGCCCAGCAGCAGGTGATGTTGGAACTGAATCCCGGCGTTGTCCGATGCCTGCTCCACCAGTTTGTCGCCGCGCCCGATGATAGGCGTCTTGACGATCGCGCCGTCCACCGCCTCGCCCAGCGGCGTATCGACGATGATGTGCTTGAACAGAATCCCCTTGTCATCCTTGGGCGTCGCGCTGAAATCCAGTTGCGCCACCAGGCCTACCTCGTTGCGCTTTCGCGTCTGCTCGTTAAGGAAGGCGATGGCCTCGTTCCACGCGCTGTCAGGGTCCCAAACGTGGTGGGCCTCGTCATTGAGCACCATCAGCCGTTTGTGGCTCGTGATCCGCTCGCGAAGCGCATCGCCCGTGTCCAGCGCCGACGCCCGCGAAACCGCCGGCCCCGCCCAATCGTGGGTTTCGGCCTCGCGAGTGCCGCGCCGCCTCGACTGGTCATACAGTCGGTGAATGTTGGTCAGGTACACCACGCCGCCCGTGGCCGCGCCGCTGGCCTCATCCTGCAAGACCACGCTCATGTGCCAGTCGCCCATCCACTGACTGGGGATCAGGGGATCGGTGTG
>CAYOBS010000125.1:0-9565 GCA_964402305.1 uncultured Planctomycetaceae bacterium
GCGACCTGTGGTGCGTGGTGAGCCTGCCGGGCGGCGTGTTCACGGCGGCGGGCGCGGGCGTGAAGACCAACCTGCTTTTCTTCACCAAGGGCCAGCCGACGCGGAAAATCTGGTACTACGATTTGTCGGCCTTGAAAATACGCAAGAAGACGCCGCTGATGCTCAAGCACTTCGAGGACTTCTTGAGATTGCTGCCCACGCGATCCGATAGCGAACTGTCCTGGACCGTGGACATGGATGAACGCAAGCGGATCGCCGCCGAGGAAGCCCGGCCGCTCAAGGAGCAGTCCACCGCCAAAGGACATCAGGCCGCGCAGTGGAACGAACGGCTGAAGGACTTGAAGAAGGCGAAACCGTGCAATGAGAAGTCCATCGAAGAGTCCGAAGCGAAGATCAAGGATCTAACGCGCGAGGCAAGAGACCTGGCCGCCAAGGCCAAGGAGATCGAAGACGCAGTCTACGACCTAAAGGCCGTCAATCCGAACAAGCGTCCGGTGATGGACACCCGCACGCCCGAAGAACTCATGGACATCATCGAAGCCAAGGGCCTGGAAGTCGCCGAGGCGATGGCCACGCTTCGGGCTTCCGGGTCCCACGAGTCCGCGAGACGATGACATGGAACTGTCAGTACCTGAGCCTGGCGAGGTTCTAGCGGCCTTAGTTGGCGTCCGTGCGACACTGGGAGACGAGGTACGCTCCGTCGCCGATAGGTGGGTCGCGGCCGTTAATGCTGATGGTCGCTACGGACACTGGCTATACGACATGATCCACAAGCCGGAAGAGGCAATCCATGTGCTGAACTCTGGGAACAACTCTGGGGACACCACATAGATTATAGGTGGCGCTCCCCGGACGGCCGGGAGGCAGGCGCGGGGCGGGCATTATTTGCCTTCCCGGGAACGCCAATCTCCTGATTGGCTCTTAATGCGCCAATCGGGAGATTGGCGTTGCCGGGAAGGCAGTTTGGCGTTCCCAGGCCGGCCGGCGCGGAGTATGGTACGGGCAAAGCAAGCCGCTGACTCTGGCGGCACGTGAGCGCAAAAAAAAGCGTCGGGGGATATAGGGTATCCCGAGGCGAACCTGCGGGACCACACGGCATGGAGCCGAGTTTTTCGCTGGCGGAGCCGGGCGTTTGGGCATACAAAGTTGGTTTCAGGCAAAGGAGATGGCCATGAAGCAAACGACCAGGCGGCGGTTCCTGAAGCGGGCGGGGGTGGGCGTGTTTGGCGCATCAATGTTGGCAAGATGCATCCCGGCGGCCGGGCCGGCGGCAAGTCAGCCGGCGGCGGCCCGGAAGTCGCCTGCCGGCAAGCCCAACATCCTCTTCATAATGACCGATCAGCAGTCGGCCACCATGATGAGTTGTGCCGACAACAAGTGGCTCAGAACCCCGGCCATGGACTCGCTCATGAACAAGGGGATGCGGTTTGAGAAGGCCTACGCGACGAACCCCGTCTGCTCCCCGTCGCGGTTCAGCCTCTTCACGGGCCATTACCCCTCCGCCGTCGGCATGCGGGAAAACGCCAAGTCGCAAGGCACCGAGCCGTTTGTCCCGCTGGCGATGGGGCACGCCTTCCGGGCTGCCGGCTATGAGACCGTCTACGGCGGCAAGGTCCATCTTCCGGGCAAGCTGGGCGACATCACGGCCTGCGGGTTCGACCTGCTCACACGCAATGAGCGTGATGAACTGGCCGAGAAGTGCGCCGCGTTCCTCAAGCAGCCTCACGACAGGCCGTTCCTGCTCTTCGCGTCGTTCATCAACCCGCACGACATCTGCTTCCAGGCCATCACCGCCCACGCACAGCAAGGCGGCGGAGGGAAAGGCAACCCGGCCGTGCAAGCCATGCGCCAAGCCGAGAAACTCCCGCCCGGCGTCTCCGAGGAGAAGTTCTACCAGACGCTCTGCCCGCCCCTGCCCGACAATTTCGAACCGACCGAAGGCGAGCCCAAGGGCATCCCGGCTGGGCTTGCGAAACGCCCGTTCAAGCCGTGGGTCAGGAAAAACTGGGGCCAGAACCAGTGGCGCCTGCATCGCTGGACTTACTGCCGCCTGACCGAGATGGTCGACCGGCAGGTGGGAATCGTCCTGGAAGCCTTCCGCGCCGCCGGCCTGGAGGACAACACGATCGTCATCTTCACCTCCGACCACGGCGACATGGACGCCTCGCACCGCATGGAGCACAAGTCCTGGACCTACGAGCAGGCCGCGCGAATACCGCTGATGATCCAGTATCCGCCCGTCACCAAACCCGGCCTCGTGGATACGCAACATTTGGTCAGCAACGGGCTGGATGTGCTGCCCACAATGTGCGACCTCGCGGGCGTCAAACCGCCGCCTCACCTGCCAGGCCGATCCCTCAAGGGGCTGTTCGGCGGCGAAAAGGGCGAAGAACCGTTGTCATGGCGCAAGGACCTGATGATCCAGGCCCAGTTCTCCCACGGCGTGACCGACGGGCGTTACAAGTACACCTTGTTCGACTCCGCGGGGCCGGAGGAATTGCTCTGCGACCTCCAGACGGATCCGGGCGAGATGAAGAACCTCGCCGCCGGCAAAGAACATTCCGAAGTCCTGCATCGCATGCGCAAGGCGCTGGCCGACCAGGCCGCCGCCCACCACGTCCACCTGCCCTACGCCGTGCCAGGCCAATAGCCGCCCGGCGTCAGTCCCGGTCCAGCAAATCCTCAATGCCTTGCCGGAGCGGCGGAAGATCGCGCTCCACGACTCCCCAGATGCGGTTGAGGTTCACGCCCATGTAGTTGTGGATAAGAACGTCGCGCAGGCCCGCGACGTCGCGCCAGGGGATGTCCGGGCGGCGATCCTTTGTCTCTTTGGTCAGGCGTTTGGCCGCCTCGCCGATTATCTCGAGGTTCCGAAGGACGGCATCCTGGGCCATCGCATTCTGCATGAAGGCGCCACGCCCGTCAGTTGTGTAGGAGTCGATCTTTTGGATCGCCGCAAGGATGTGTTCGAGATACGGGCGGTCGTCCTTCATAGGCCCACAGCCTCCGAAAGGATTCGCTCGCGGAGGCCGGGGTGGACGGCCTCGTCATCGACCACGTCAACCTTGCAGTTCAGCATATCTTCCAACTCGTGCATGAGGGCGATCTGGTCGAGCAGCGACCGGTCGGCATCGAGGTGGACCAGCAGATCGACATCGCTTCCGGGGCTCTGCTCGCCGCGGACAACGGAGCCGAACAGACGCGGATCGCTCGCGCCGTGACGGGCCACCACGCGGCGAATGTCCTCTCGCCGGACCAGGATGTCGTTCATGGAAACCATCGCCTGTCCCTTCTCCTCAGCCACCCTGTATTGTACACGACAAACCCAGTCCTGGCCAATGCTCTAAAAAGAAGGCCACAGGCTTCAGGCTATCTCGATGTACACCTGCCGGCGGCAGGCAGGCCGGGACTACTGGCTAACTCTTGCGCCGTTTATTCTCCGGGTTCCCGGTTCCCGGTTACGCTTTTCTTCGTTCCCAGCCACCGGCTACCGGCTACCGGCTACCGGCTACTGCTTCAGTCTTATGTCCTTGAACTGGACCTTCATCGGCTCTCCGGGGTGCATCTGGAGGCCGATGACGCCGTCGCGGGCGGCCTTGGCCTTCTTGTTGTCCTGGTTATCGACGGCCCGGCACATCACCACGTCGTTGATCATCAGCGTGATGTCGGGGCCTTTGGCGATGATGCGGTACTCGTTCCAGTCGTTGGTCTTGATGGCCTTGATCAGCTCATCCGGCTTGCCGATTGCGGTGATCGTCTTCTTGCCGTCGGCGTCGATGACGGTCTTCTCGCCAACGCCGCTGACCTTGCCGCGGGCGTGTTCGTAAAGAGCGCCGGTCCACTGGTTGGGGGCGTCCATGTCGGCCTGGTAGCCGTAGGTGTCCCAGTTTGGCCGGCGCTGGCTGCGGAACTGGATGCCGGAATTGCCGCCGACGAGCTTGAACCGCGCCCGCAGCTCGAAGTCGCCCGGCTGCCCGCCGGTCCAGATGAGATAGTTGCACTCCTTGCACGGCTTGTCGGGCGTGCTCCGGGCCGTCAGTGCCCCATCCTCGACGCACCACCAGCCCGGCTTGGCATCCCAGCCGGTGAGGTCCTTGCCGTTGAAGATGCTGATGAACCCGTCGGCGGCAGGCATCGTCGCGGGATTATCCGCCGGCTTGTCCGCCGGCGCGGTCGCTGTTGTCGCGCCAAAAAGCAGCCCAGCCGCAGCCGCCACGCAAACAATTGAATACTGCATTGAGAATTTTGAGAATTGTCCCGTGTTCATGTTTCTCCCATCGTTTTCATCGTGTTGATTGGCGGGCCTTCTCGAATGATCCTCAGATCATTTCTCCCGATTCTCCAGCCCGTTGATCAGGCCCGACAACATCCGGGCAATCTCTTCGAGGTTGTCCTTCATTTGTTTATGTCCGTCAGCCGCGAGCAGGTTCTGGCGGGCTGCCAATTCCAGGCTGGTGGCATGGTTTCAAAGCCCTCGGAATATGGCGCCGTGCTTCCGCTTGCGGAAGCATGTCAGCGCTGCAAGACCTTTGAAACCACCGGCCCAGGACGCAGGCCGTGCCTGCACTCACGCGGCAACGGGAGCGTAGTGAAGGACGATAAGGCGGTCTTCGCGGATCGCCGCGGTAGCGTAGGTCTTGCCCGCGTTGTCGCAGAACTCCACCTCAAGCACACCCGGCGCCAGTTCCTCCACGACGGTACCCACCTGTCCTCGCACCAGGCGAGCCTCCGGCAGGTCCTCGGTCAACGCCACAACGTCCAGCAGTTGGATTTGGGTTCTCATGCTCAGCCTCATTCGGTCAAACGACGTAACACGTCAGCAGCTTCGGAAAGTCCTCGCCTTCTCGAATGATCCAATGACTGCGGATCACGGCCGAGCCGGCGGGTCCACGCGCCTTGCATTCTACCACGAATCGCCGGCCGTATTGATCTTTGTGCAGGGCCTTGGCGTGGCCGTCCCGGGCTGCTGTCAGGAGTTCCCGCCGCAACTGCCCGGCATCGGCCGGCCCCATGCCCAAGGCGGCGGCAAAGACCTTGGCCTTGTGTCTTCCTCGCGGATGGCTTTCACAGAGACAGTAGTCCCGCAACTTGCGAACGTCCACAACCGCCCTGTCGCCGCCAGGAATCTTCATTCTGATTTCTGACAAATCCATTGCCTGCGAAATGGCCTTTTCACTACGCCCCAGTGGGTTCGAACCACTAACCTTCGGTTCCGTAGACCGATGCTCTATCCAGTTGAGCTAGGGGCGCTTGTGCTGTTCCTGCCCTTCTAATACCCGGTTTTTCGGGCCTTTGCAAGCTATTTCCCCCGCCTCCCGCAAAGTCGCTGCCGCCGGCCCGATGTTGCCCATTGTTGCAGGAAGTTGCCGGTGCGCTCTGCGCATGCGCTGCGCGCCATTCGGGACCGCCACTCGGTGAGTTCGCGGCTTGCCCTGAGCTTGTCGAAGGGGGCGCGCCGTAGGTGCCGGTCATCTTGGCCTTCTCGGCTTGCGGCCGGCGCGGACGCACCACGGGTCCACCAGCCCGCGCCGTCGCCTGTCTGCTTCGGCTTCCAGTGCGGCCGCGTAACGGTCGCTGTCTGACTTGCCGGCAAGGCCCGGCACGGTCCGCCGGGCTCCGTTCTCATCGACATAGCTGACGCTGTACTTCGCCGCTCTCGGCCGTTTCCAAATGCTTGCCCTGGGTCACTTGTCCTTCCGCGCCTGCTGGTAGGCCCGCTTGTGGGCCTTGTCGGCGGCGAGTTTCACAGGGTCAGCCTTTCGGGCCTGATAGTAGGCCCGCTTGCTGGCCTTGTCGGCGGCGAGTTTCACAGGGTCAGCCTTTCGGGCCTGCTTGTAGGCCTGCCTGCTGGCCTTGTCGGCGGCGAGTTTCACAGGATCAGCGTTCCGCGCCTGCCGGTAGGCCCGCTGGCAGGCCTTGTGGGCGGCGAGCTTTTCGGGATCAGCCTTCAGGGCATAGTAGCGGGCAAGGTTGCGGGCCCTGTGGGCGGCTCGCTTCTCAGGATCAGCCTGCCGGGCCTGCTGGTAGACCCGCCTGCGGGCCTTGTCGGCGGCGAGCTTCTCAGGGTCGGCCTTTCGGGCCTGCCGGTAGGCCTTCTGGCGGGCCCTGGCGGCGGCGAGCTTCTCGGGATCAGCCTTCAGGGCATGGTAGCGGGCACGGTCGCTGGCCTTGCGGGCGGCTCGCTTCTCAGGATCAGCCCTCCAGGCCTGCTGGTAGGCCCGCCTGCGGGCCTTGGCAGCGGCGAGTTTCCGCTCCTCTTCTGATGATAGTTTCGCCATAGTTCACCGCGCTTTCCGGGGCTTCACAAGCCGCCATTGCAAACCCACAGCCGCCGCCAGCCGGTCGGCCGTCGGCAAAGTCAACGTCCGCGCACTGACCAGGAACCGCGACACGATACCCGCGCTGATGTCGGCCCGCTCGGCTATCTCACGGACACCCAGGCCCGTCTTGCCCAGGGCCGCCCGTAGAGTCTCAGCCGCCTCACTGTCGAATCGCCGCATGTTCATACCAGGAATCCTAACACCCTGCCCGCATGTTGTCAACATGAAAACGGTTTCTCCGCAAGTTTTTTTTCGGCACGTCCCGCCCCGCCGGGCCGCCTCGTCTTCTTCGGCAATCCACCGCTCCAAGCCGGCCAGGTGTACGCGGACGCACCCGCCAGGCAGGAACACCGCCGGCAGCGGGTTCGCCTTCCTCCGCCAGCGCCAGACCGTCGCCCGGTCCACGCCGAGAAGTTCCGCGACTTGCTCCAGGCGCAACAGCTTCACCCGCCGCAGCCGCCAGATGACCCCGGCCGCCCGTACCGGACCTCGACGCCTAACTCGCGCAACTTGGCTTGTGCCTGCGCGGCGGCATGGGCTTCTTGCCGGCCTTGTCTTTGCTCATTCGCTCGCCCCCGTGTCGGCCGGCTTCGGCCAGGCGTAGGCGCTGGCGGCGGCGCGGCGGTAGTTTTCGTCAAGGGCGGGTTGCCAAGGATGACCAGAATCCTTGAGTCGCGTTTGACCTTTTCGGCCGCGTCGCGTTTGGCTTGCAGTTCGGGGAATCCGAATCCAAGCTGTTTTATTCGTTTCTTCCCTTCTTCAGTAGGAGGTTCCCAGCCGGTCAGGGAATTGGTGAGGTACACGCCGACTCGCTCTTTATCGCCGCCCTTGGCGCTTAGCGGCGCGCCGAGGTCGTGAAGCATCAAGCCAAGTTGAAGGTGCGACACCACGAACGGGGCGGGCCTTCCTCAAGCCACCCGCTATGCGGGTGGTTGATGACTCGGCCGCGGCCGCGCCATAAGGACTTACGGCACCCGGCAGGTTTTGCACCGGCAGGTTTTGCCCCTTGCAGATCAGCGGCAATCCGCGTAATATCCAGGGTGTTGTCACGTATTTGGTGGTGGAATGAGCCTGTCCTGTGGTCTCGCGTAAACACGCCGGAGACATGCTTTGGTTGTGTACAGTGTGACATTTGGCAAGCTGCTCGGCTTGGCGGACACGACGTTGGAGCCCACCGCTTATCACCTCTTGCACCTTGATCCGCGCGAGGCTTCGCCCGGGTGGATAGAGGCGGCCCTGCGTTACTGGCGACTGCACATCCGCCTTGAGGCCCCGGGGCCATTGCACGTGCCGATGATCGAGAAGATCGATCAGGAGCTTCAGGCGGCCGCGGGCATCCTGAAGGATCCGGCCAGGAAAAGGGCATACGACGCGGAATTGCTTCAGCAGGCCGCCAGCCGTCGGAGCGGCGATCAGCAGCGCCGCACGGAACGCCTGATAGAGGACTGCCGCAAGGCCGTGAGTTGGGTGGTCGACCATGGCGGGGCCGTTGATGACACCCGTCGAGCGGATCTGACTCGCCGGTTGAGGCTGCTCGGCCTGGACGGTGGCCAGATACAGGCAGTCCAGGACGCGATACCCAGCGCCGCTCGCGTGGAGTCGCGGGCGGCGGGGCCCGTCCTGGAGTTTTTCTCATCGACCGTCGAGTTGGTTTTGGCCGATGGCGGGCTGGATCCGTCGCGGGAGCAGAATCTGCTGGCGTTGGCGGACAGGCTCATGATCCCCCGCAGCGCCGCGGCTGCCGGTATCGAGCAGAGTCTGGCGGCTCGCGGCGCCCGCCGCGTGCCTGACGGCCTGGCCGGGCAAAAGGAGAAGTTTTCCGAAGCCGCCCGCAAAGCCAAGGCGGATTCTCCCTGCACGGCGCAGAGGCGCCAGGCCCTCTTCGAGGCCGGCCTGAAACGCGCCCTGCCCGCGGTGGTAGTCTACGAGGTGATTCGCGACATCACTGGGGAGACGCCCCAGGCCGTAAAGGCCGCTGCCCCCGCCCCGGCGGCTGCGGTGCCGCCCGTGGTCACGCCGTCCGCGACTACGTCGTCCACCGTGACAGCCCCTGCAGCAGCGGCGCAGGTCCTGGTGCCCATCGACGATGTGTCAGAGCCCCTGGCGCTTGCGATGGAGCCGGCTTACACTATCGACCCAGACTTCCAAGCCCTTCGGGCCTTCGCCGAAACCCCTATCCCGCGGCCTGCTGTGACGGCTGTGACGGCGGCGGTCGAGGCCCCCCACAAGGGCGTAAACGTCACGATCCTCGCCTGCGTTGCCGCCGGGGGCGGCGCCGTCCTGGCGACACTGGGCATTCTGGCCTACTTCCATTTCGCCGGCGCAAATCATCCGGCGCCGGTGGTCCCGCCAGATGTGTTGGTTGCATCGCAAGATCCGAATCCTGGTCCGGCACGGTTTGTCCCAGCGACCGCGCCCACACCCGCACCCACGCCGGTTCGCCCGCGGCCCCCTTACGTGCCGCCGGAGGTGTCGGGGCAGGGAAACTCGACTTCCGCCGCCGCACAGGACAAGCTGCTCCAGGACCTGCTGGCCGCAAACTCCCGTCAGGCCCAGCTCGACCTGGTCGCACGTGCCGCCCCCGAGCAACTCAAGGCGTCGCTTCTGGCGGGGGCCAATGTCCTGGCCCGCAGCGGACACAGTGAGCAGCAGAATGCGGCCAGGCTGATGGAGGCCATGCTCATGGGTTCTCCCCCTGCTCCGGTCGGGGCACAAGACGCGGCAGTGCGCGGGTTGATCTCCGCCATGCGTGGCGGGCAGCCTGGCTCGGGCGACTCAATGGCGCCGACCCGTCCGCTGGCCAAGGCGCTTTTTCTTGAGATGTACCCCTCCTTCTCGAGTGTCGAGATGTTTGCCGCCCGCTGCGAGGCGGCGTGGAATGAAAGCTGCCGTGCGTGCCCTAAGGACCCCATGAACGATCCTGTCCGGCTGGCGGCATCCATCGCCGACGGCGGAAGCACGCAGTTGCTTTCGGCCCGGATGGACACAGTGCAGATTTTGGCTGTTTGGGCCCAGTTGGCGCGCATGGCATCCGGCAGCAGCACGCGCGCCGAGGCGGCCTTCCAGCAGGTCAGGACGGCCGCCAGCCGATCCTCTCCTTCTGATTCCCCCGAGCTGGTCCAACAGTGCCGGCAAGCCCTGTGCGACGTCATAGCCGCAACCGACATCGCATCCCACCGGAGTTCAGCTCATTCGACCTTGACCTCGGCTTTGTCTCTCAAGTACGAGGACCCTCTCCACCGCAT